>CAZPWM010000031.1:33243-33460 GCA_964590575.1 uncultured archaeon | reverse complement strand
AGCTTCAGGAAAAGAATGGCCGATACCACTAGAGCACCAATCCCAAATTCCTTTGATACAATGTACGCCCCCAGTAGTCCCACGATAGGTGCGCATAGACCGAGAAACAATGCCCATAGATGGATTGCTCTCCTGCTGAAGCTTACCTCCCTGTAGAAGGGAAGTGAGCCCTTTGTTAACAGTGCAGTTCCATAGCGAAAACCAGCGGCCTCACTGA
>CAZPWM010000031.1:0-33233 GCA_964590575.1 uncultured archaeon | reverse complement strand
GTCAATATAGAGGACTCTCTCCTCCACATAGTCATAGACTCCCCTGCATTGCGCATACTTAGTTTCAGCAAACCTTGCTTTGATACTATCATACTCAGACTCGTGTTTTGACTGAAGAGTACCCTGAAGATTCGTTCGATCAATCATGTCTGTGAATTTGGCTTGGAGATACTCACTGTCCTCAAATTGCATCTCCCACTCTTCTTCATCCATGTCGTTGTCCTCGTAGCAAAGATTCAGGCCAATTGACTTCCATGATGAAGCGAAGAGAAAGTACAGACCCCCAAGAGCTAGTAATAACAATGGGATTATGAAGACAAAACTGGCCTGAATGTAATAGGCCATGCCATAGAATCCGATTGCTAGTCCTCCCCAAATACAGATAGCTGTTCCTCCAACAGCAACCTTGTGGTAGTCTGGGGTATAGTCCTTGAAATCATACTCCGTCATGCATCCTAGATCGACCATTTCCATGGTGAGCTTCCTGAGGAGCCTTGCACTTCTTGTGGAAACCTGATATCCCGTCCAAAATGCAAAGACAGAGATAGTGATTATAGTGGACAATACAATCCAAATACGTAGGTCTGGAATCATCCATGACAATTGGAATCCGATTGCAGGCAAAGTCGTGAGTATAGTTGCGCTGATTAAACTGTAGAGCCCAATATGGTTTGTCACAAGCCACTCATGTGGAGACCAGCTACGCTCTATAACAAAACGCCCAATCAGTCGTCTAAGCTCTGGTTCAGAGTAGGCTACAATGTGTAGACTATCCTCCTCAAGGTATACTTGAGCTTTCGAGTCCATTGACGGGCTTGGCTCAAACTCGATTGTGTAAGGGGGAGCTAACCCTTTACGTTGAAACACTTCTGTGACAATCTCACGAACTCTTTGGCTATCCAGTTCGCTAGCGCTGGGATGGTCTTCGGTTATCTTCGATACTCCCCTATTGAGCATGGATGTATTGCTAGACAAATAGGGTTTTGTATGATTAAGCTGTCATGTTTCTAATGGCGTTTGAGATTCCTATGAGGGTCTTTTCGATGTCCTCCTCAGTATGTGTGAATGAGAGTGCTCCAAGACCATGGTATCCGAATACCCCCTCCTGCATGAGGAATCCCTGGAAGACATCTTGTTGCTTATGATCAAAGAGTGCTCCAAGCTGTCCGGGAGTTTTCAGAGGCTCATTGAGAGCAGATGTGAGGTTACTCACGAAATTAATCGACCCGTATCCAGTTCCGATGAGTGGCGCTTTCATATCGCGGAGCATTTCGTTCAATCGAATTCTAAAGGAATCACCCATCTTGTTCAAACGTGAATAGTCATCCTTTTTCTCACGTAGTCGTTCAAGAACAGCTATACCCGCCGCCATGGTCAAAGGGTGGCTCGAGAATGTCCCACCTCCAACCCATCGACTACCTTGAGCTCCCGGAGCGGCTAGAGCCATGATATCCTCTCGACCTCCATAGACCCCCAAGGGCATGCCTCCCGCAGCAGCTTTTCCGAGGGTCAAGAGGTCCGGTTCTGCTCCGAAAAGCTTGTCCCCCGCAGTTCCAAACCGCAGACGAAATCCAGTGATGATCTCATCAAAGATGAGAAGTATGTCACGGGATGCAGTCTCTTCACGCATATAGACGAGGAAATCTTCCTTCGGAGGAATACCTCCACCAGCACCGATCACCGGCTCTATGATCACAGCTGCAAGGTCCTTTCCATACTTCTTCAACATCCCGTCAAAGCTCTCTCGGTCGTTGTAGTCAAATGACACACCATTGTAGAACGGATCGTCAGCATATGGATAGCTCATGTGATAGGTCAGAGCATCATTTCCGCCATGCCATCCGCCCAAAGACTTACCTATGAGTTTCCGTTTTGTGAATATTCTTGACAAACGTACTGCGTACATAGTTGACTCACCACCTGTGGCTGTGAATCGCATTTTCTTTAGCAGAGGCACGGCTGCCTTGAGATGTTCACCATACTTGACCTGAGGCTCATTCGGGATGCCAAAGTGATGCCCCCCTTCTAATTGGTCACTAATCGCCTTCTTCACAGCTGGGTCATTATGTCCGAGAAGGAGCGAGTAATGGGTCATCCACCAATCAATGTACTCGTTCCCATCGACATCCCAGATGTGTCCGCCCTGTCCATGGCTAACGTATGGTGGGTATGAGTTACATCCAGGCATGCCAAAGTCACGAATATTATGACTTACTCCACCTGGAAATAGAGTGAGAGCTCTCTTCCAGAGAGCCGCTGACTTTGGTGTTCTTGCGTTATATTCCTCAAGCATTCAATACATCCTCCGTTCTAATCTTCTTTCCAGAATCGCATAGTGTTTCTAGGTACTGGGAGGTCTTTCATGGTCTTGAGACCTGGTGACTCGTGGATTACAAGGGGGATCAGGTTGAGTAGCATTCCAATGGTCCCGTGGTCTCCCTGCACTCCTCCTTCGATTCTCTGATGCATTCTAGGAAGCCCCTCAATGATGACCTCATCGTATTGTGGTGTCGCCTCAGCATATGCTTGAAAGTCGAGAGTAACAATTTGCTCTCCTTTCCTTTTTCCAACTCCCATACTCCTGAGACCAAGTACATCACCCTTCTCAATTGTGGTGAAGGAGTTTGCTATCTTATTCTTAGCGATAATGGCCTCTGGAGGCAGTTCCTCAATCTTATCTAATCCCAAATTCAATGCTGCATCAATCATCTGAATGGACTCTACAAGCCCAACATGTCCAGTGATTTTTCCTTCATCTATATTCTTTCTGAACTCCTCTTTCGTCATTCCTGTCCCAATCTTCTTCTGAAATGATGGTCTCCTGTGGCTTGAATTCATATGACGAGTCACTTTGATAGTATCAACAGACTGACATGGTCCAGTGAGTACAATGGGTAGGAGGTCCATGAGGTAACCTGGATTGATGCCGGTCCCGACGACAGTCTTCCCTTTTTCTTTTGCAACCCTGTCTAGTTTCTCTGCAAGACCTGGACTCTTTCGATAGGGAAATGATAGTTCTTCACAGATTGAAATCACATCCAGACCATTATCGAGACACGCTTTAATTACAGGAGATACTGCTTCCAGTGAAGAGGAAGTTGCAACAAGTGCAATATCCGCTGGGACTCCTTTCAATACCGTCTGCAGATCATTAGTCAATGAGATATTACTGTCAACCTCATTTTCGAGTAGTTCTTTAATCGGTTTTTTAGCGAGTGCAGGATTAGCGTCAACCACTGCGACTAGCTCTAAATTTTCTCTATTCAGAATCGATTTGGTGATATGGCGACCAAGTGAACCAAATCCAATCTGCATCACTCTGAATGGTCTTATCATTGATAATTACCTTCTGGGCTGATACTGTCTACCCCGGTCATTGCGACTGAGTAAACAATGTAATCAACCTATCGAGAACTGCACTAGGATTCCTTCATAGTTGCAGAATTGAGTACCATTTTGCCTTGGAAAGCCAAAATAATCATCTTGACAACTTTGCCAGTTCTTCTTCCCGTAGCAATTTCTTGTGCAGTTTCAAGATGAGTGTGAGTGGAAGTTCGTCGCGGAATTCAACGAATTTAGGTAAAGCATATGGCTTGACCTTGTTCCTAAGAAATTCAATAATCTCCTGTTCTGTGACCTTCCCTCTAAACTCTGGTTTCAGCTGAATGAATGCCTTGACCCGTTCGCTTCCTGCTCTTTCTGGGTCAGGCACTCCAATTACTCCCGCCACATCAACTGCTGGATGCTCATGGAGGATGTCATCGATGACACGACTATACACCTTGTTACCCCCGACATTAATCATGTCTTTGATCCGATCGACAACTTTGAAGTATCCCTCATCATCCATGACCACCATGTCCCCCATTTTCAACCACCCGTCCTTTTCCAAACCGGAACCGAGGGATGGCCAATAACCGACCATAATCTGGGGCCCTCTGACCCATAACTCGCCAGGCTCTCCTACTGGTGGTTCTTCCCCTGTTTCAGGATTGACAACTCGAACCTCAGTATCAGGTAATGGAACACCAATTCCACGTTTCACCTGTTTCATGAATCCTGTCACCTTTGAGAAGGCTGAGATATTAGCTGTAGCGCATGCTGAGGTCTCTGTAGCCCCATATCCTTCACCCATAGGCACGCCTGATATCTTTTCGAACTCTGCAGCGAGGTCTGGGGGTAAAGATGCAGCGCCAGAGTAATAGAAAATCTGTCCTTTATTCAGGGGCATTTGGCAGAACATAGTGTAATGAGCAGGTACTGCAAAAACTATTGCTGGTCGTTTTTCATTTATTATCTCCACAATCTTCACCAAGTCTCTCGGGTCCATTAAATACATCTTCAGACCCCATGAGATGCTAGCATGAATTGCCCAGTGTCCATACATGTGGAATATTGGCACACAGATCGTGGTTGCACCCTTCCCTACAACTCCTACCTTTAGAGGGTCCAGCATCCAGTGAATTGTCTGAACAACATTGGATGTGAGATTATAGTGGGACAGCATCGTGCCCTTAGGAACTCCGGTTGTCCCACCTGTAAAAGGGAGCAATGCAAGGTCTTCTTTTGGATTAATCTCAACTTGTTCGCAGTGAGGTTCGTTCTTCTCAATCAGGTCATTCAATAAATAGTATCCCGGCTCAGAGATTCCTTGCATTTTAGGAGGCTCGTAGTCAGGGAATATCCTCGTGGGCGTGTAGATTACAGTCTTCACATCTGTGTCCGGTTTGACTTCATTCACCCGAGGTACTCGTCGATAGGAACAGACGACAACCTCCGCTTTGCTCTCTTTAATCTCATGAAGAAGGTCGTCTGCTTTATGGAGGATACTCAGGGGCACGTGAATTGCACCTATCTTCATACAAGCGTAGTCTGCAATAATGAACTCTGGACAGGATGGGAGAACTGTGGCGACTGTGTCCCCTTTCTTCACACCGAGTTCAATAAACGCAGATGCAAGTCGATCCACCTTATCCTTCAATTCCGTATAGGTGATTTCCTCGTCCAAGTACACGCAGGCAACATTTTCTGGAAAGTTCTTCGCAGACTCTTCCAAGAATGAGTAGACATTAACCTCTGGATATGGTTCCATGGTCTGCTTCAGCTTGAAGGGTCCCAGGGAATATGCCTTAAGCCAGGGTTTGTCTTGGTATGATATTGTCACTGCAATCATCTCTGATAGAGACACTTGAGCTCAATAAATCTGGTCAATGACCAATTCAAGTCCGAGTTCAGTCAGTTTCTCCTTTGTTGGCTTACCTTCCTTGTCCCAGCCTCGAAACTCATAGTAGCTCTCCAACATGGGTTCAAGATTGACCACCAAGCCCTTAGCTGGACCCTCCGGAAGTGGGTCTTTGAGAAACCTTGGAGGGAGAGTGTCATCCCTTCGTGTGGCTCCTTCACGGATATTGTAGACCTTTTCAAGATTGTAAATCCGCTCACCTGTCTTCCGGAAGTCTGTTGCTGAGAATTCAATCCCCATGAGGTTTGATAACAACACTGCCCAGTCCTCAGCGGTCATGACGATGCCCATGAACTTACACGCCCCAACAGCATCAAATATCTGAAAGGCGTCTTCAAAGTCCTTCAGTATCACTGATTTCTCAGGTATCTCCTTCTGTGGGTCTCCCACATCAGCGTCATCCACTATCATGTAAGGCATTGAGAGAAAAGATGGCCCCTCGATCCATGCTGTGATATGATCACCACCTCGATTTGCGGTGGCATAAGCCAACCCGGTGATTTTTGCAGCTCGACTGTCATATGCAGGAAGTTCCAATCCTTTAACATGCATGGCAAAGTGGTCTGAACCTTTTCCGAATTTCTTGGACATTCTCATCGTACCCTCAGCCATAACATCTCCGAATCCCTCGCGGAGGGCAATCTTAGGCACAATATCCGCAATGATATTTTTGTCCCCGAACTTGAATTCGATTCCACCTGTGTCCTCTTTTGTTATGATTCCCTTCTCAAAACACTCCATGACAAAGGCTACTGAGACTCCTGCCGATATCACATCGAGACCGTACTCATTGCATAGGAAGTGTGCCATGGAGATGGCTTCGAGATCATCCACACCACACATGCTACCAAAGGCTCCAATTGTTTCATACTCCGGGCCCTCTCCTCGGCTCTTGAACTGCCCCTCCTTGATTTCCACGATCCGACCGCAAGCAATCGGGCATGCAAAGCAAGGCTTGCGCGATGCAAGGATTGTATCATTCAAGGCGGTACCATTGATATTCTCAGCACCTTCAAACACGCCAGTCTGAAAGTTCCGCGTTGGCAATCCTCCAACAACCTGACACAGGTCTACCATAGTAGCAGTTCCATAGACCTCTAGGGTCATCTTCAGCATGCTCTGGTTGACCCAATCAAACCTCTTCTTGGCTTCTGATCTATACTCTTCAGGATTTGCGATGGGGATTGGCTCTTTACCATAAGCAACTACCGCCTTCAGGTTCTTTGAACCCATAACGGTTCCTAACCCACACCTTCCTGCAGCACGACCAAAATACTTCTCATCACAGTCATTCATGATTGCAGCGTATTTTACAAGATTCTCGCCCGCAGGGCCAATACATGAGACATTATGCTTCGGACCATGTTTCTCTTTCAAAATCCTGGTTGTTTCTGAAGTTGTCTTTCCCCATATCTCAGCAGCATCTTTTAGCTCAGCTTTTCCATCTTCAGTCAAAAGATAGACTGGTTTTGGAGAGATTCCCTCAAAGATGATGCCGTCAAAACCTGACCGCTTGAAGTCCTTCGCCCAGAATCCTGCAGAGTTTGCTTGGCCCCATAGATTGGTCAGGGGCGACTTGGCCACAACACTATATCTCCCAGCACTCGGCGATTGCGTTCCAGTGAGGGGTCCAGTCATGAAGATGAGTTTGTTCTCTGTTCCTAGAGGATCAATTCCTTTCTCCGTTTCATTGATCAGATAATATGTTGCGAGCCCAGCACCGCCCAAATACTTTCTAAGAATCTCGTCGTCTGGGAATTCCTCTGTGATTGTTCCATCAGTGAGGTTGACTCTCAGAATTCTTCCCATGTATCCTTTCAGCATTTTGTATCAATCCATTCCGAGACAGCGAGCATCTAAGCTCATGCTAGTCATAAAACTCTGTTTCAATTGTTGTTGCACTAGAAACTAATTCCTTAGCAGCTTCAGTAGCCCGCAGAATTTTAGGCATGTCCCCTGAAACCTTGGACTGTCCTGAGAGAAGCGCTCGAATTGGATCCAACTCCTTCCTCAGAATCTTCTCCCAAACATCAATTCTTGCAGAATAGACAAACTCAGCTTCGAATGGCTGACCTGACGGAGGTTCTCCTTTCTCAAGAAGTTTGAATTCGTCATCCTCTTTCAGAATCTTACAACCAGTACATTCACCGTGGTACAGACCCACCCAAATCCTGATTTGATGGTCCAAACCACCATAAGGGTCGACCTGGAAGATGAAGTCTCCTTCCCACCAGTCTGCAGCTTTTGCATATGCCGCGTTCGAATTGACCGCTTTCATGAAAAGTTCAGCCCATTCCGCACTTCCGAATTTTGCCATTTACTATTCCTCTCACTGTTTTTTCTTGTCAAGCACTAATATCTTAGGTAGTGCAAGGAGTTTACCGTATGCTCTTCCTTTGAATCGAAGTTTTCTCTTACCAAACCGATTTTTCTTCACCATCATATGCATGACCGAATATTGACCATTGCAGAAGAACATGAGGTCCTCTGGGTCCGAAATCAACTCCAAATCATATTTCTCAAGAGCATCTTTTGAAACAAGGTAGTTTCCGTCTTTTGCGATGAGATTTATCCACAGTATCTCATTTTCTTCAACATGTAGTCCGATATTGATTCTACCCTCGAAAGAATCTAGTCTCTTGGTGTTTTTTGGATTCTCTCTCTTGTCCATAATTATTCCATCGATTACAGCTTTAATCGTCAGAAACAATGTCTCTCTTTGAGTGTCATCCATCCTGCTCACAATTCTTCCTGCTTTCCTTTTGAGTTCCTGCACGCCCATTTCAATATTGTCTTTGAAAAGATAAGTCCTTCATTCATAATGTAGCACTCGATATTTGAGCAAAAACACAAATATGTAGATCGCATCTCAAATGGCTTCAAGGAGATGTTGATTTTGGATAGGAAACAGGTCTTGTCGATTTTGATCATAATTGCTATTTTAGGCGCATCAGCCTTTACCTGCTTCTATATACTATCTCCAGAAACAGAAGACCAACCTGTTTTCAAGGGTGGAACTATACTTCAGGATGAAACATGGTCTGGATCAATATTCGTGAATGCTTCAATTGTTGTACCAACTGGAGTCACACTAACAATCCTTCCCGGTACTAGAATTATGTTTGCACCTAGTCGGGATTACAAGGATCAACGGACAGTGGGATTTGCGGTGGTAGGAGGTACTGTACGTGCTATTGGAACCCCCGAGCAACAGATATGGTTTACATCAGATACTGAAACTCCCATCAATGGTGATTGGAGTGGAATCGAACTATACAACACCAATACAACTGTTTTCAAATATGTAATAGTAGAGTTCTCAGGTCTTGGAATCTCTCAGTTCGATTCGAAAGCCAATATCAGCCACTCAATTGTGCGATGGGTAAATGCAGAGGGGATCTATATGGAACGCTCCTCGCCAGTCATTGAATACAATCTGTTGTATGGAAATGGCTACCATGAGATAGCCCTTGAACAGTACAACTATGACGTTCAGATACGAAACAATATCTTTGCTGGAGGTCATGTACCTCTTATCATCTTTGACTCATCAGTCACAGTGGAAGGAAATTACTTCTATAATTATAATACTTCAGCATCACCAGCGGTTTCTATTGCCGGTACAGCAGAAGCAAATGTGACAGGTAACAAGTTTGATGGTTTCAATAATGATACAGCCATTTTGAAACTAATGCCGATGAGTATTCTAGTTACAGCCAACAACGATTTTGGCAATGGTTCTGTTCCCATTCCTGTTCTCGATTATCTTGATGTCAGAAACTATGTTCTTGGTTATACTCCTGGTGACCCAGAGGACAAATACATGTATGTATATCCCTCTGAGGATGAAACTCGTCGTGTAGTCAACAGAATTGGATTAGGATTCGGTTTTGGTTGGGCATTTGAATACGCGAATGGATTCCTCTGGAAGCTTGGCTCGGGTGAATTGGTCCGGATTGATTCCATAACAGGTACTAACACCACATTTTCGGTGGACACATCCAAAATCCTAGGACCAAGAGGTCTCTGTTATGATGGGGAGTACTTCTGGACTCAGGACCATTCTCTGTTGAAGATTGTCAAGTTCAAGGTCAATGCGACTGCGGTCACAATTTATGACTCGTTCGACATTCCAGAAAATGAAACTGGTGCACGTCAAAGCCTGTCAACCGATGGAACTTACCTATATGTGCCAAATAGGGCAGGCAATAAGATGTTTGAGCTGTTCAAGAATGGGACTATCAACAGGGAAATTTCGATGCCTTTGGATCTTGTCGGACCAATCACCTGGAATGGAACGCATTTCTGGACTGGAACTGGAAACCACCTCTTTGCATTTACAAAGGATGGAATTGTTGAGGGTAAAGTCTACGATGTTGCACGAGGGATCTCTGGAATAACATGGGATGGGACATATCTTTGGGGTCTGTATAAGACATGCGAACTCTGGAATGATGCCAAGATGTTCCAAATTGAGATTTTGGATGACTCGAGTTTCAACTGAAACGATATCTATCTAGGTTGAGCTTCCAATGCATTAGAGAGGTCCTGAAGATTCACTATTCCTGCTCCAGAAAGGAAGGAGGGAAGGAGAAAGACGTTTTAGGAAGGGATGTTTACTTTTGAATAGGGATGCAATGGACGGGGATAGAAGATGGCAGAAACGAATTTACACCAGAGGACTGCTCAGGTAGGTTGGTTTGTTGTTGGTTGGTTGCTCACACTGATTGTTGTGTTTCTATGGTTTTTAACTGACACAATCACCACCGCAGTTTTTGTACTTGGAATTGGATTGGGATTGGGCATTGGTTTCATTATCGTTGTAAATGAAGCACTAGTCCTAACAACAATTCAGACACTCCAGAAAGCAGGTGAAAGTGCAGTGCAGCTGCTGAGTCTGCGTAAGAATATGAGGACTGTGTTGGCGGTCTGGATCTTTGGACTGTTCACACTTGTCGTTGTGATGACCGTGTTCAACCAGCTTGAGCTAGACAAATTTGGCGCAATCATGGGATTGCTGGGCGGCTTTGTAGCATCTGTAGTCGCGTACTATTTTGCTACGAGTAGAACTACAACACCATCGTGAAGCGATTTCGCCACCTTTGTGAGGAAAAAGAAAAGAGGAGAGAGGAATACCCTCTCTCATCCACCACGTTTCTTCGTAAAGACAATCACTGCAACATTAAGCACAACTGCTTCAGCTCCGCCTCCGGCTAATAGCAAAAGACCAGTCGTGCTGAAATGACCGAATTAATTGAAATGGCATCTGATAGATGCACTCGTAGGTCGTATTCCTGTGTTATGAGTACAAGTGACATGCAACCTGTCGATCTTCCCCAACGTCCGTGAGCTCTGGTTCCTCCACTGGACATCTCGCAAAGGCTTTTGGACATCTCGGATGAAATCTGCACCCAGTGGGAGGATCTATTGGGCTTGGAATCTCGCCCTGTAGAACAGCTTCTGATTTCACCTTCGGATTAGGAACAGGTATCGCTTTCATAAGACCTACAGAGTATGGATGTAAGGGGTCATCGTAGATACGATTTCTGTCAGCCACCTCCACTATCCTGCCCAGATACATCACAGCTATTCTGTCGCAGACATGCCGCGCAGTAGCGAGATCATGAGTGATGAAGAGGTAGGTAAGATCAAATTCTTTCTTGAGGTCCATCATCAACTCTAGAATCTGCGCCTTGATTGACACATCTACCATTGCCACGGGTTCATCAGTGACAACAAACTCAGGATTCAGTATCGTGGCTCTTGCGAAAACTACCCGCTGTTTCTGTCCACCGGATAGCTGATGCGGCAGCCTATTGTAGAAGGTAGAAACTGGTGAGAGCCCCACGCGCTCTAGGATCTCTTCCGTTCTTGCCTTCCTTTCATCGGACGTTCCGATGCCCTGTAGTCGCATTGCATCCGCAATGGCGTTTCCTATCGACATTCGCGGATTAAGTGAGGATGTTGGATCTTGGAAGGTAAATTGGAGCCTTCTCCTGATTAATCTCAGGTCCTTACCGTGGAGCTTAGCTATGTCCTTTCCCTCATAGAGAATCTGCCCGTCGGTTGGCGCAATCAGACGAACACAGAGACGACCTGTGGTTGTCTTTCCAGACCCGCTTTCTCCCACCAAACCGAGAACCTCTCCTTTGGCAATACTGAAGGAAACATCATCCACCGCCCTTACGAAGGTTTTTTCCTTCGTGAAGATGGATTCGAGAAATCCTCTCTGAATTGGGAAGTACTTCTTGACTCGTTTGAATTCTATGAGACCCAATTCCTAGCCTCCATAGAGATGACATGCTACTAAACTGCTGTCGTCTACTTCGATGAGTGGGGGTTGCACGCTCCTGCAAATTTCCATTGCATGAGGACATCTTGGATTGTACACGCAACCCGGAAAGAGATGCGTCAAATCCGGCGGGGCACCAGGTATCCAGGTAAGTTTCTTATCCGGTTTGGTCACATCTGGGACGGACTGAAGAAGTGCTTGTGTATAGGGATGCTTTGGGGCTTCGAAGAGTGCCTCAGTGGATGCCAACTCAGCAACCCTCCCACAATAAACCACCGCTATGCTGTCAGCAGTTTGAGCTAACACTCCAAGGTTGTGTGTTATCAGAATCATTGTGAGGTTGAACTTCTCTTTCAGCTCGGCCATTTCTCGAAGTATCTGCGCCTCTACTACAACATCAAGGGACGTTGTAGGTTCATCCGCGATTAGCAACGTGGGTTTTAGGACCAGACCTAGACCCACCATTACCCGCTGACGCATTCCTCCACTGAACTGGTGCGGATAGTCTTTGATGCGTTCAGCCAGAATACCAAGACTCTCGAGCATTTTAGATCCTCTCTCAAGCGCCTCCTCCTTTTCAACATCAGGTTCATGTGCTTGGATAGTTTCAACATAGTGACTACCTATGCTCACCATCGGATTCAGGGAGGTCATAGGATCTTGGAAGATGTATGCAATCTCTTTTCCTCGAAGAGCCCTCATCTCCTTCTCACCGAGATAAGGTATGTTCACCTCACCCGTACTGATTATGCCACCCTCGTATGGAACGTCCTCGTCCAGATTCAGGATTATGTTTCCGGAAAGAATTTTCCCAGGGTGAGGAACAAGATTGATTATAGCTCGTCCAAGAGTGGACTTTCCGCAACCGCTCTCTCCTGCTAAGCCGAGAGTCTTGTTTTTCTGAAGCTTAAGAGATATTCTGTCTACTCCTCTAGCGGCACCACGACGGGTCTTGTATTCAACAATCAAGTCCTCGATTTTTAAAAGGTCAGTCAATGTGTTTACTCCCTTAGTTTTGGCGTGAGGATTTCACTGAGTCCCTCGCCCGTCAATGTAAATCCAAGAGCTAGAATGATAATCATGAGCCCAGGAAAGGAAATGACCCACCATGCATGGACGACATTGAGGTATTGTGCACCAGTAGTGAGGTCCCGACCCCAATCAGTGATATCTATACCCAATCCAAGCCCAACAAATGTCAAACCTGCAGCTGTCAATATGGCATCAGCGAAGTTGATTGACATAACCACCACTGCTGAGGGTAGCACATTGGGTAGGATATAGCGGAGGAGCACTTCACGGTCGGTTGCGCCCAATACAATTGCAGCCTCGACATAGGGTAGCTCTCTCACGGTAAGGACCTGGCTTCTCACTACCCTGAAGTATGATGGAATGTACACGACTGCAATGGCCAAGGCCATGTTGACAACACCTGCCCCTAGCATTGCAGCAAGAGCTATCGCCAATACCAGACCCGGGAATGCAAAGAGGCTATCCATGACCAGCGAAACAATCCTGTCCAGGACTCCACCTTTGTATGAAGCTAATAGCCCCACAGGAATCCCAATAACGAAACAGACTGCCACAGAGATTGCCGCCACCTGTAGCATGATCGCGCCTCCTGCGATGACACGACTCAGGAGGTCTTGACCAAGGTCAGTAGTTCCAAGTGGAAACCTTGGCGATGGAGCAGCGAGTATACCACCAACGTTGATATCAAACGGAGCATATGGAACAATCCAATCGGATATGGCGGTCATATAGAGTATCAGAAACACCAGTGTAAGTCCTGCGATTGTTATGAACCCCGCTGAGCCTCTATCCCGCAGAAGTGGGTAACCCTCGGTGTAGAGGAGTAGAATAATCCCAAGTATTACTCCTGCGAATGTTATCTCCACAGTGAAACGTAACCACTCTTCTTGTGCGAGAAGAAGACCAAGTGAGACTACCACATCCATCATGGCTATCGCGCCCAAGGGTACAAACCAAAGTACCGGTCTACGTTCAGTCCATCTCCCCGAATCTAATCGTTTCGCTAATGTGGTGACGAACAGCAAGACTGCAGCAAAGGCGAGTGAAATCGCAACAGACTGAAGTCCAATCCCACTATTGGACACTGCGGCTAAGGAAATCAAACCGATTAGAAGCACCACGGCGCTTATGATGACCGCTCCAAAACCTACCCACCACTTCGTTGACTGGTGTCGAAGAGACTCCTTCATTGGACCTATGCGCAGAAAGATTCCCTTTACAATAGCATCCTGTTTCATCTTTTGTCCTCCTATAGTCTTATTCTCGGGTCGAGGTACGCATAGATCAAGTCTACCACAAGACTCACAAGACTTACCAAAAGGCCAAACAGAACAACAGCACCTTGAATAGCAGTGTAATCACGTCGGTTAATCCTCGCTACGAGATAGCTGCCCATCCCATCAATGCTGAATGTGGTTTCAGTGAGGATAGCTCCTGCAAGGAGTGCAGCAACCTGTAGTCCAATCATTGTCAAGATTGGAAGAAACGCGTTCTTCAAAGCGTATCTGTATGTCACTGTATTTTCTGAGAGTCCTCTTGCACGAGCGGCAACGACAAAGTCGGTCCTCAGAGTTTCCATCATGTTAGTGCGGGTCAATCTGATGAAAATGCCGCATAGTACTGTGCCCAGAGTGATTGAAGGCAGAATGAGGTATCTCATTCCCAATAAAAATCCGTAAAAGTTACCAGTGAGAAGACTGTCGATTGTGACCATTCCGGTAATAGTCGGAGGTTTTAGGTAATTGAAATGTGAATCCCATGACCCTCCTGTTGGTAACACATTCAACCAGATTCCAAAGATGAATTGAAGAACCATTCCTAGAAAGAAGACGGGAATTGCGTAGGTGATAATCCCGAAGAGCCTAATGGAGTGATCACTGGTTGAGTCGTAGTTCTTCGATGCCTTTACCCCGAGCGCTACTCCTAGCAGGATAGCGAAGAGTATAGAATATAGACTCAACTCTAGGGTCACTGGAAAGCGTGAAACTAAGTGCTCACTGATGGGCGAATAATCTTGCATCGAGAGACCAAGATCTCCATGGAACAAGCCAATAAGATAGTCAAAGTATTGTTCAAGGAGAGGTTTGTCGAGACCTAGTGACTCCTTGAAAGCTTGGAGAACTTCGGGAGTGACGTTCTTCTCGAAGTGGAGAGCAGCAGGGTCTCCCGGGAGGATTCTAATTATAACAAACACAAATGTGAGAAGAAACATAATCATGGGAATAGTAAGTAGTATACGGCTTGCTACGTAGGACCTCAGAGTCATTCCAAATCACCCACAATCAATGAAAGAAATCATTGGTGCTACCATCCGTTGTTGAAACCCAATTACAGAATTAGGTTTCTTCAGGACTGGTAGCACCTACCTTTAGATGTTACGGACCAGTGGTTGCTGAGCTTCCGAGATATATGAGCCAATGACGCCAGCTTACTGTGATGTCGAGCACCACTCCATGTATTGTTGGCTTTGTAACAGCTGTGGTGTCACTCTGCCAAAGTGGTATCACCGAGCACTCCTCTGCCTGCAGGTCTTGCAAGTCATAATATGCTGTCTGTCTTCCTGCAGAAGTAGATGCTGTTCGACCGTCGATCCATAGATCGTACTGCGCAGCACCGCCCGGTAGAGTGTCCTTGTCATAGTTCATGTGAAGCCATGTTGCAAACGGTAAGAATGCATAGTTGTCTGGATCTATGTAGTCAGGATACCAGCCATACATGTACATAGGCATGGTTTCTGCATCTCTCTGAGTTTTATATGCGGCCCAATCCAGACCATGGAGGTTCACCGTAATGACTCCACTCGCCTCAAGGTCGGTCTTGTACACAGCTGCCTGCTGAGGACTCTGCGGATAGTGTCCAGAGTTCTCATAGTAGAACTCTATGACTAGCTTGTTTGTCGAGTTGTAACCGAAGAGTGCCAGCTGAGACTGCGTGAATGTGTAGTTAGCTTCCCCGTAGACCTCGAAGGATGGTCTGTGATATGCCATCCCCTCTGGAACGATGGTGTATAGAGGTGAAAAGTCGCCGAGAAAGACTGTACTACAGACGTTGGTCCTATTGAAGGCGGCAGCTATTCCTTGCCTAACTGCTGTTTCGTTGAATGGGTAGAACTTCTGGTCGAAGCACATGTACTGTATTTGCGCTCCCACTCCTTTCCAGACGCGAACGTCTGGGTCACTCTGGAAACTGTGAATCTGCTGAGCTGTCAGTTGTCGGTAGGCAATATCGATGTCACCAGAATCCATTGCTGTCCCGAGCGCAGCGGGGTCAGCATATTTCTTGATGACTATCATATCCGTTTTTGGATAGCCTTCTGCAGCATTCCAGTAGTTGGGATTCTTCCTGAGACGAAACTCTACATCTGCGCCTCCACTTCTGGTCCAGTTCTCCAAAATGAACGGACCGAGCCCACATGGATGACTGGCACGAGCGTCACCACTAGTAAACTGTACAAGCTCCGCCTTTGGTGCATGCACTCTATCAACTATGTAGGATGCTTGACAGGACAGTAGCTGTAAGAATGGAGCAAATGGTTGATACAAGTTGAATCTGACCGCGAACTCACCTGTGACTGTCACGTTCTTTATGATCAGATGATACTCAAGAGCTAGTTGTGCACCATCTTCCTCCAACAAGCCATCGCCTGTAAGATTACAGTTGCGATCGAAAGTGTACTTGACATCTGTAGCATTGAACTCTCTCCCGTCCTCATATAGCACATTCTGCCTAAGGACGAAGTCCCAGTACAATCCGTTTGAACTCATTACCCAGCTAGCCGCTAACGCAGGTTGTATGTCATCTGGGCCTGCTTGCGACCCCGGTTCTATATCCACCAAGCCTGAACTAAGAGACATAATCATCTCCCATCCAAAATAATCATAGGCTTGGGCAGGATCAAGGCTGGTTTCAACCGAGTCAGTAGTTCCCATTACTATGATAGCCTCCGGCGTAGGTCCAAAGAAGTAGATGTACCCGGCTACGCTACCAACTATCACTATAATGAGTACTACAGCTATTACTTGGTTTCTTTGCATAATACCACCCTCCACATGAGTTCCACTATCGATGGGAACTCATGGAAGTGGTTTCGTACTATGGTTCTTTAGCTATTTAAGGAGCTGGTATTCAGTAACCGATTTTGTATTGTATCTGTGTTTGATTATAAGTTTCTGGCGGGTTTTATGGAAAAGTCTACTGTTTCTCTCTCTATAACTCCAAAGACTATAGGCTGAATCTATCTTCTCCAGCAGTATCTTGAATAGATATACAATCCAATTGTGAACATCAATGCAGCAAGCAGGAGCAACACGGTGGCATCCATGAAGTTGAATGGATTGTAGCCTAGGAACTCTTCGCCAACCGTGAGGACTGCAATCATGTTGTTTCCAATACACACCGGGTTTACATGGACCATTGGCTTAAGTAATTCTGGCAAATCACGGTAGGGGAATGCTATGCCAATGAAGTAGTTTACCAAGACTATCGCTACTCCAATATGTGCAGCTGCTGACTCGCTTTTCACAAAAGATGCGATGACCAACCCTAGACCAGATACGAAGAGGATGACTACAGATGCTATACCAAGGATGAGCAGCAGGTCAATAGTTTTTACAACCAACACAGCTCCAAGGGCTAGACCAAGTGCGATGACAATCATACTACCAATTGCTGAGAAAACAAACACTGTTACAATCCTTCCCATGCACTCATAGAGTGGATTAACTGGCATTGAAGAGAGTTTAGAATACAAATCATCATCTCTATCTGCGGCAATTGACCCTGGGAGATTGCTCATTGCTGTACTCATGATAAGAAGAGTCACCATGGCAATGACAAGGAACCCCTTTACTGCTGGCATGAACTCTATAGGTACATCTTGGAAGAGCACCAATGGAAGTACAATTAGGAAAAAGACTGGAATCAATACCGATGACCCAATGATAGCCTTATCTCTAAGGAAGATTCTCATTGAGCGTACAAACGAGGCACGAACCTGGCTTATTCTGCTCATTATGCCTCACCTCGAACAGGACATTCAGTCAATCCGTAAAAGACATCTTCGAGACTTGGAGGTCTGCTGTCTACTCGACGCATGTCAAACCCAGCCTTGTAAAGGACATGCACGATCTCAGGAATCATCATCTTCGGGTCCTCACAAGTGAGCTCGAGTAATGTCTCCTTTTCAGCCACGATGCAGTCACTGCCAAGGCTTGCCAAGAGTAACATGAGTTCATCGGATTTTGGAGAGGCATCGACTATAATCGAGCTCTTCAGTCCACTCATCTCTTTCAGTTGCTCAGGAGAGCCTTCGGCTACAATCTCTCCTTGCATCATGAAACCAACGCGAGAGGCACTCTCTGCGTCCTCTCCTATGTGCGTTACCAAGAGGACTGCGGTTCCCTGTTCGTTAATCCCCTGAAGAAGATCGAGAAAGTCCTTTCTCACGTTTGGGTCGAGACCAGTGGTTGGTTCATCTAAAAAGAGGATTTTTGCATCGCTCAATAACGCCGTGGCCACCTCTAGTTTCTTTTTCATTCCTCCACTATATCCTGCTACACGCTTGTCAGCCTCTTCTTCCAGATTCATCAACCGTAAGAGTCGCTCAATCTTTTCCCTTGCCTGGGACTTCGTCAGTCCAAGCAAGCCTGCGAAGTATTCAAGATTCTCCCTTCCCGTTAGGAAATCTGAACAGAAGCTCTCCTGAGGAACATATCCAATGTGTTCCCTTGTCTCCAATTTACATTGACGAATGTCATTTCCGAGAATTTTGACAAATCCTGAATCAGCGGAGTTCGTTCCTGCTAGAATGGATAGGAGTGTACTCTTCCCAGATCCATTAGGTCCCATCAACACGTAGAAATCGTTTGCTCTGATTTGCAGACTGACGTTATCTAGCACTTTCTTCCCATTATAGCTCTTCGTTATCTCTCGAGCATCCAATACAGTCCTAGTAGTTTTCATGTGTATAATAGGGATACAATTCTACTTAAGGAGTGGATGAGTTCTGTAATGCAGAACTGGCTATCATTTAATGTCTGTTCACACTTCATATAATGATGGGGAACTCATATGGAGGAACTTGAAAAAGTACTACAAGCTCTGAGCGTTGTTGAACGATACGAGGAGTACCTCTTCAGAAAGATATGGGGGAAAGCACTGATTGTGATTGGGATAGTCTTTCCTCTAGGCGCGCTCATCAGTATGAACGCAGTTCTCGTTGCGAACGTTGTTGGATTGGATGCTGAGCTCATCTCGCTTCTTGCAACAGTGATGGCTGTCGTTCTGTGTTGTGGATTCATTGCCTATTCATTCTTTGAGTCATGGAAGACTGTGGAAAGTAAATCTGTTGAAGGATCCAAAGACTCCATGCACGGTCCCCTGATTGGAATTGCGTGGTTTCTTGCATTTACACTAACGGGACTGCTTCCTGAGTCACTACGGTTGGTTTCCCTCCTCTGGGCTGCTAGCGCATCATGCTTGGTTACTTTTGTGATCCTCAGAGCAGTTGGTTCCCATGGCAAAGTCAGAGTCCTCTTTTATCTGGGCATTTCCCTCTTTCTTGTTTCGTTTCCCCTTCTACTCATCTCGGACATAGTACTTTTGGGATACTTGGCTTTAATCGCCTTTTCTGTATGTTTCATCATTGCAGGGATTACGATGAATAGAATGGCTGCTCAGATGTTGCAGCGCTCTCCATAGTCTGAATTTCCGTGGTGTTGACTGTGAGTGACTCCCTGACCCTTAGCGACAAAGAACGGGTCTTTCAGTCACAGCCACGCTTTTCCATCATGTACCTTCTCTTCTTGAAGAGACGGATCGGGTTCATTGAATTGAAAGAGCTTCTGAGGCTTACTCCTGGAAATCTTGATCACCACCTTCGCACGCTGGAGGAAGCTGATCTTGTTCGGAGCCGCCGGATGTTGTCATGGAGACCATTAGTTGTTGTTGAAATCACATCACTAGGCACTGAGACTTTCCGAAACTACGTTTTCAAGTTGAGGGGATTGCTAGAGGGAATTCCAGACAAACTGCTGCAAACGCAGGACTGAATGACGCTGGATTCTTTTTTTAGAGATGTGTACATTTCACTATTCCACCTCAAACTTTATATGCATACAATCACTAGTGATATCGCTAGTGATATCAATATTGATATCACATTGCACGATTTCCGATAAGGAGGTGAACAGAAAAACATGCACGAACAAAGAAAAAACCGTCACTGGAGTAGGAGGACATCTTCAGTACCAAAGGGATTCCTCAGGTCTCGAGTCCTGAAGCTACTCAATGAGAAGCCGATGTCAGGCGCCGAGATCATCAGAGAGATGGAAGATACGACCAGTTTGCGATGGAAACCAAGCCCGGGATCAGTCTATCCATTACTATCGTGGCTCTTAGACTCCGGTTATACAAAGGAATTATCAGACTCAGAAGCTGGTGTCCGACGTTACGAGTTAACGAACGAGGGCAAGAAGTTTCTTGAAGAGGATAAGCAGCGACGGGACCAAAACAAAGGAGCCCGATTCTTCGGACCGCAGTTCGATGACTGGGACGGACCAATGCCTGAAGAGGCACGCGAGCTGGTTGATAGTTGGCGGAGAATGAGACGAGCTGGTTATGTACTTCGTAGGAAGCTCAGGGATGACTACTCTGAGTCTCTGGCTACAGAGGCTAAGAAAATTGTGGATGACTTCGTGGAGAAGATCATCCGTCTCTCTGAAACCGAGAAGGTATAATTGTCAGCCACGGTGGAGTGGTCACAATCACTCCATCACACTCTATGATATCGATACAAAATACCTGTATGACTGATAGCCCATTACTTTTGTTTCTCTCTCTAGTCTGCGTCTATCATTCAAGAACCGTTGGGAGGAATTCGTTTTGATAACCGAATCTACTTCTGCGTTTGTTTCTTTTTCCTGTCATTCTCCTCCATCCGAGCTTTAATGAGTTTCTTCAGGAGCCTGACCGGAAGAGGTTGGGCGGCTGTGAAATGGATTGATGCCTTAGTAGTAGTGTATTGCTTGAGCTCATCTTTGAATTCACTCATGACGGAGAAACTCATGAGGTGGAGACTGCATTGTTTCTTGTGCGCGGAATAAGCAACAAGCCCTCGATTCTGATATCTGACTGTGGGGATTTGGTAACTAATGATCTCTACACCATCCGGAACAATTAATCTGATATTCATTCGAAGGTCCTCTAGGAGACCTCGATCTTCTTCAGGTAATCCTGCGAGGTAATCATCCACATTAGACGGTCTTTCCCTCTTTGCACTACTATCTTTCATGATGCCTTCATAATCCTCTGGTTTGAATTATGGGTTTTCATGTGGATGTTACTTTTCGCTCCTGGTGAATCTAATATAGAACATGTTCCCACTCGTGATAATTCCTGTCATTCCTTTCTTAGTAGAATTCCATGACCCACACACCAAGGAACATACAGAATGATTAGGACGACCACAATCCAATAAAGATCAGGCGCATAATCTCTGAAGGGAAGAAGTATCAGAGCTACAGCGGCAAACACAAACGCTCTGACAAAGAATGAGTTCGGTTTCACGTTACGATTACCAAGGACGGTTTGATCGAAGAATTCTCTAGAGAGGGATGGTTTGACTTGAACCGATCCCTCTAGTCCACGAAGGACTCTTTGTGAGAATCGGTAGAGTCGGTGTGTTCTAACGAAACGCCATATGAAGAAGAGAATCACTGCAGCTCCAATAAATGTAATGATCTCTTCTGCCATGGATTTCTCCCTCTTTATCCTACTTATGAATAGCTTATGCACTTTCTATTTAGTTTGGTGGATACTCTCCTATCCTTATCTCTCGAAACCAAGACCGGACTGACAATAACGAAGAAATGGGGGAAAGCTATACTTTTTCACTACCATTACGAATGACTTGGATGATATACAATAGAGGTTGTGAGAAAATGGGTAAGCTGGATGATAGAGTCGCTGTGGTAACTGGCGGCGCAAGTGGTATTGGAAAGGCAATAGTAGAGCTATTCGTGAAAGAAGGAGCTCGGGTGGTTGTCACTGACATTCAGGATGAACTAGGCCAAAAGGTTGCTGAGAGTCTTGGAGATAACACCACCTTCGTGCATGCTGATGTTAGTTTGGAAGAAGATGTTAAGGGCATGATTGACCATGCTGTGGATTCCTACGGCCGCTTGGACTGCGTCGTCAACAATGCTGGAATGGGCGGAGTTAAGGGAGAAATAGAGTCTATACCTGTTGCAGGATTTGATCAGACTATTGCAGTTTTACTTCGTGGAGTGTTTCTTGGAATGAAACATGCTGCACCAGTCATGAAAAAACAAGGTGGAGGGAACATCATAAACATCTCAAGCGTAGCTGGTTTGCGCGGTGTTTCGCAAAACCATCCATATAGTGCGGCTAAGGCGGCTGTCCTCCAACTAACTCGTACAGTAGCAATGGAATTAGCTTACTATAAAATCCGCGTGAACAGCATCTGCCCCGGATCGATTGTGTCCTCCATATTTGGTGCTTCGAAGGGGTTGTCTAGTGCCGAAAGCGTCAAGACCTATGAGAATTTGACTCGTCTCTTTGAAAAAGGTCAACCAATCCGACGTGCTGGTCTCCCTGAGGATATTGCCAACGCAGCACTCTGGTTAGCATCTGATGACTCGAGTTTTGTCACCGGACATGCATTGGTTGTGGATGGTGGTGTAAGTGCTGGACAGATGTGGTCGCAGCAGATGAGATGGATTGATATGATCGAGTCGACACTTGGATTGGACCCCTCTAAATAGATGACAATCTCAAAGAAAGGATATACGAGAGAGGCGGTCGCCCTCTCATTCTGGAATTCCTGAGGATATAGTCGTATCATTCACTATACTCGGCTATTCCACGGACCAAAACTGGAATGTCTTTTTCATCTCTTGTTTCGAAATGTACAACATGGATTCCATCATCTTTGATTCCTGCATCGTAAACCTCTGTTACTATACTCTGGTCAAGCAAAACAGGCCTTGAGAACCGGACTTCCATACTTTTCAACCGCCTTGGATCACCATCTAGGAGTTCATCAACAAGCACTTGTGAAGCAAGAGCCATAGTACATAACCCATGGAGAATTGCTCGGGGAAGTCCCGCACTTCTGGCTATCTCATCACTTTTATGAATTGGATTGTGGTCTCCGGAAGCCTCCGCATACCTTACACCCTGGTCGCCCGTGACTACAGATTCTTTCTTCACTAGCAGTTTTCCTCTCTCAACGACCTGAACACTCTTTCCAGTCTGTTCATCTTTTGCTGTCTTTTTTCCCCTGGCCAATAATCGATACTTCATCTCAACTACAATGTTGTCTTCTTGCTTGCAATGAATTTCCAGGTCCAAGATGCCGTTTACTCCACGTTGTTCCATGTTGATGATTTTTGCAGTGGTGTAAATCGAATCCCCCGGATGGAGGACCGTACTCCATGACATCTTATGTTCAGCATGAACCACCCGTAGGATGTCAAGATTCATCTCTTCTGCATCATCCACTAATTGGCTAAGGATTCCAGGTAAGAACACAACGGGATAGAGAGGGGGTGAATCAAGTTCAGCATCGAAACCTGTGCTTAGATAGCGTGGATTCTTTTCATTTGTCGCTAGAGCAAATTGGCGAATACTCTCTAGATCCACGAGTTGTGGACCAGTACTATACTCTTTTCCTAGAAATTCTTTGTTCAGTTTCACAATCTCGTCTGACAAGACAGCATCCCCTAATTGTCAACGAATACCATTCACAAAGTTATGGCTACACATCGCGCCTTTTGTCTGATATCTGTAATTAGTCTATTCATAATACTGTACAGTCAAATGTAACGGTTTTCAGCACCCAGCACAATACTTATATATAATTAACAATTGTTAACATTAGATTACTAACTTTTATTGGTGATAATTATGAAAAATATTGTAGAAACAGCACAGGCTGCAGGCAGCTTCAAGACACTCTTGGCGGCTGCTGAAGCTGCAGGACTCGTGGACACACTCACAAGTGCAGGTCCATTCACCGTCTTCGCACCTACCGATGATGCATTTGCAAAGCTACCTAAGGGCACAGTCGAATCGTTGCTCAAGGACAAAGCTAAGCTTACGCAAATTCTGACCTACCATGTAGTTGCTGGGAAGGTCATGGCTAAAGATGTCCTGAACCTGAAAAAGGCTAAGACTGTCCAAGGCCAAGAACTAACAATTAATACATCCTCTGGAGTCAAGGTCGACAACGCGAATGTTGTAAAGACTGACATAGAAACGAGTAATGGCGTTATCCATGTGATTG
The DNA here is from genome assembly GCA_964590575.1 of uncultured archaeon. Lineage (GTDB taxonomy): Archaea > Asgardarchaeota > Thorarchaeia > Thorarchaeales > Thorarchaeaceae > SMTZ1-45. Next base: position 9,362 of record CAZPWM010000031.1, on the reverse strand, counting down.
ACTCTGTGATGATACCTGCTTAGTTCCATAGATTCGTAACAAACACAGGGTTTTCGAACCCTGTATCTTCTCTTTTTTCCAACGTATAGTCCGGTCAGAATAGCTGACAGTCTATTACAGCTGTCTTATGTGCTTATGGGCTATAACAATCTCTACTAGATTGGAGTGATTTTGATGGATTTTCCCGATAATTTGAGGTCTGCAGAGGAATCTTTGAAACAGGCAGAGAAAGAATTTCTGGCTGGAAATGATGGAGTAGCTGAAGAACTGTTAGTAAAATTATCAACGGGTCCATTTTCTTCTGATGCCAAAATAGCACGAGAACAGATGCAGAATCTTGATGAGTCTCGCTATGTCAAATGGAGTCGATGGGTGAAGAACTACGAATTCTCGGCTTCATTCTGGAAGGACGAGGGATATCCGAGTATTGATACAACAACGCTTCAAGCCAGTAATCCCGATTGGTATTCAAAAAGAACAGAAACTGCAACATTCGTAAAGGATCTGATGATTCATCGAAATGTAGTTGCTCCTACTGTTGATGGCGAGCGCAATGAATCCGCAACCACTCAAGGTAAACCGTCAAACATATGGTTGCTTGATTTTGTCGCTCTTTCCAGTTTGCGTCTATCCTTCAAGAACCATTGGGAGCAGTTGGTGCGAGATATTGTGATGAAACGTTCCCAGACGAACTTGATCCTTGTAGCCGAACGACTAGGTCTGACAATTCCAGAGATTCTTGGTATCGCCCAAAAAATCAAGGGTCTAGATGACCATGTGATTGGGCATGATGTGAGTGATTCCAGTAAGAGTCTGATATATCAATGCAGAAAACCCAATCCTGATTTGACCCCTCTAGTAGACATAACCGTATGAAACATCAAACACTATTTTGAGTGCTGTTTTGAAAAAAGAAAATCTCACGAACCTTTCTAAGACACAAAAGACCGTAAATAGGAAATTCCAAAATCAGAATTATTTAATATCAAAAATTCCAAGGCCAAATCATGCCAATTGTTGACGTTAAGATGTGGAAAGGCACATCTGAAGACGCTGTGGAGCATATTATCTCGGGAATTACGAAGGTCTTTGTTGAGTTAGGAATTCCAGAACGAGCTGTCGAAGTCATTGTTCAGGAGGTTCCAAAGACCCATTGGGGAATCGGGGGGAAACCAGCCTCAAAAGCGATGGCAGACGAGAAGCCTCCATAAACTACCGAGTGAATGTTCCCATCCTACTGTAAGAGCCATCCTCCAGAGGTCATTCTATAGACCAAATAGTAGATACTCCTGTTGTTTCTTGGAGTCTGTCATACATTAGTGCTTAAAAATGACTCAGACTACTGATGCCCAGACATCTAAGTGCTTTGCATTTAGTTACCATAGAAGGTGCAAAATAACGGACATAGTCCAGATGATATTGTTATCAAGTATCATAGGTTTTATTGGAGGATTTGGAAGTGGTATGTTTGGAATTGGAGGAGGGTCAATCAGAATCCCGTTACTGAATCTGGCTGGTTTTACACTAATATCCTCCTACGGGCTGAATATGCTGGCCCTCCCCATAACGTGTTTTATCGGGGCATTCACTCAAAGACAGAATATTGACTTTCGGATTGGAGGTTACATGGTCCTTGGGGGATCAGTGGGTACAGTCCTTGGCACATTGATTGCCTTCTCTCTAGCAACATCCTCTGTTTGGTTGGCTGTTATCTTTGTCATGGTTTCATTAGTCGCAGTGATAGCGATGAACCTCAATCATTTAGGTTCTACCACTCTGAATGAACTTGAGCCCTCACCGCTACTATTGACAGCTGGCACGTTAGCTAGCAATACATTGACTGGGATGAGAGGTGGGAGTGAAGGTTCTTTGTTTGTCCCTCTTCTTAGGGTGCTCAATGTCGATATGCACAAAGCTATTGCAACCGCCTTATTCGCCGCTGTTTTCACATCCATTGTTGGTGTGTTCCTCTACTGGGCTCAAGGACACTTGGTGTGGGACCAAGGGCTGGCAGTTATCGTTGGGTCAGTGGTTGGTGCAAGGCTTGGAAGTTACCGTTCCATCAAGACAAAATCAAGATCGCTGGAGATTGGTCTTTCGGCTGTGATTGTAATACTTGCAATCATTACATTATTGAAAGCGTTCGTTGGTTGAATCATGTCGGGAAAATAGTGTCCACCGTTAGCAAAGAGTTCTGATGAACCTGAGTACTATTTGCAGGCGTGAGTAGGTATATAATCGCAATGCAACTTGCAACCTCTAGAATGCGCGAAACTACTACAAAAACTGGGTCGAACCGTAGGAGTATTCATCTAGGTGACACTGTCGATATTGTTCAAAAGCAGGACCAACGTACAGGAAGGCTCACCCGTGGAGTAGTGAAAGATATCCTCACAAACTCCCTTAGTCATCCACATGGTATTAAGGTGCGGTTGCAGACTGGTCAGGTGGGGCGTGTTCAATCTATTATCAAAGGGGTCAATTGAGAAATCTGAAACTCTTTACTACTCTTCAACTGATCTTATCAGGACATCGGAAATCACAATGAGAAATTCCCTATAACAACTCTTAAGTCGCCACCCAATTACACTGATTTCAGTGATACGATCTTGACCACAATGTTTGGTACAAACGGAGTTCGCGGTATAATAAACGAGGACTTTACCGTTGAACTGGTTCTCAACCTGAGTCGTGCTGTAGGCTCTTTGCTAGGTCCCGGTCTAGTGGGAATAGCACGGGACTCGCGGATGGGAGGTGAAATGTTCACCCAGTTGGTGACTTCTGGGTTGACCTCAACAGGCTGTTCGGTTGTCAATCTTGGTCTTGTACCAACTCCGACTTTGCAGTATATGATACCCAGATTAGGATGTATCGCTGGAATCATGGTCACAGCATCACACAACCCCCCTCAATTCAATGGAATCAAAGTAATAGGTTCCAATGGAATTGAGATATCCCGCGAAACCGAAACTCAGATTGAACTACTCTACCACTCGAACAAATTCAATATTGCTGATTGGAACAAAATTGGCCAAGTCACAGATTATGACTCTGCTATTGATGTGTATTTAGAGGGAATCAAATCGCACCTTGATGTCGATAAAATAAGGAATAAAAAACTGAAAGTGATTGTTGATTGTGCCAATAGTGTAGGTGGTTTAGTGACACCCCGGCTCCTAAGAGAACTTGGATGTACCGTTGTTTCACTTAATTCTCAGTTAGATGGTTCATTTCCAGGAAGAAATCCTGAGCCAATCCCCGAGAATATTAAGGACCTCGCGCTCATGGTGAGAGTCACTGGAGCTGATTTGGGAATAGCACATGATGGTGATGCAGATCGAGCAACCTTTGTTGATGAAACGGGCAGGGTCCTATGGGGTGACCAATCCTTTGCATTGATAGCCTCACGAGTGCTGGCAAAGAAACATGGATCAACCCTAGTCACGCCTGTTTCGAGCGGTCGTCTTATTGAAGATGTTGCCCGAAAAGCTGGTGCCAAGATAGATTGGACCACGGTTGGAAGTGTTGATGTATCGCATAGACTCGAGGAAACTGGTGCAGAATTGGGTGGTGAGGAAAATGGGGGGGTTTTTTATCCAGCTCATCAACCTGTTCGTGATGGTGCGATGACTGCTACCCAAGTTGTGGAAATGATTGCGCTAGAAGGTAAAACCCTCTCACAGCTTGTCAGTGAACTTCCTGTATATTTCAATACAAAGGTGAAAGTGCATGTCCCTCAAGAAAAGAAGGAACCACTCCAAAAGGCACTCCTTGAACTAAGTAAGGACATGAATCGTATAACACTAGATGGTGTGAAGATAATCCATGATGATGGCTGGTTTCTTATCAGACCGTCTGGCACTGAGCCTATCTATCGTTGTTTTGCCGAGGGAAAAACACAAGAAACTGCTGATCGTCTCAGCGATGAAGGTGTTAAGCTCATTGAGAGGGCAAAGGAAATGGTCTAATACCTCCTTCCAATATCTCGTATAATCTCAAGATGATGTGATGATTTGATACTTGAATCATAACTGTAGAAAATGCTAATTCATAATGCTTATCTCAAGCTGGATGGTATGTGTTCTAACTAGATAGCGCCCTTGTATCCGCTTGCGATGTGATTAGTTTATGCTTAGAGTAGCTTATGTCAGCAGCTATACCCCCAGAGAGTGCGGAATTGCTACGTTTACTGAGGATTTGACAAAGAGTATCGACGACCTCAATGTATTGAAACCAGCAGCTGTTATTGGTATTAATGACTCTGGTTCATCATATAATTATGGAAAAGAAGTAGTATTGCAACTTGATGCGAATGACGAGCGTACCTATCTCCAAGTAGCTGATCAAATCAACGATTCAGATTTTGATTTGGTCAATGTCCAACATGAGTTCGGTCTTTTCGGTGGAGATTGGGGAAATTATCTCTTGACATTCCTTAAAAAATTGAACAAACCAAGCATCACTACCATGCACACGACACTTTCACCCAATTCAAGGATATTCCAGACACCCGAAAGTAAAGCAGCCCACGACAAAGTAGTGAAAGGGATAGGGCGATACAGCTCTGCCATTACTGTCATGACGAAGATGGCGGCCAACATCCTTCAGAAGGGTTACAATGTTGATGCCAATAAAATCAGAATCATTCCGCATGGAACTCCGCCTATACCTTTTGTTCCAAGCGAGTCAGTAAAGGACTCCTTAGGTTTGGATGGACGAATTGTTTTGTCTACATTCGGTCTCTTGAGTCGTGACAAGGGAATTCATAATGCAATTAAAGCTCTGCCAGATGTCGTCAAAGAGTGGCCTGATATTCTCTATTTAATAATAGGAGCAACTCATCCACAAGTTAGACTGCGTGTGGGCGAGAAATACAGAAGACGCCTTGTGAATTTAGTGAAGAAACTAAAGTTGGAGAAGAATGTCAAGTTCCATAATAGGTTCTTGAGTAAAGACGAACTTATTCAATACCTACAAGCCACGGATGTGTACATCTGCCCCTATGTTAACGTGGATCAACTCTCAAGTGGGACTGTGACATATGCTTTAGGGGCTGGAAGAGCCATTGTTTCTACACCCTTCTACTACGCGAAAGAGGTTCTAGCTGAGGGCCGTGGAGTACTGTGCAAATTCAAAAGCCCTGCTTCCATTACCGATGGTATCAGACACCTCTTAGAAAACCCTGAACAGAGAGCTCACATTGAGAAGCTGGCATATGAGTACGGTCAGGACATGACATGGTCCAAAGTAGCTTCGAAATATGTTTCCTTATTCAACGAAGTGATTCAATAGACAGGAGGATGGATTCCATCAATCTCCTGCGCATGTCTATCTTCATATCTAGCTCGAAATTTCATTCAGAAAATACTTCTTGTGAGAAACTTCGAATTTCGTCAAAAAACGGGGTTATTCTTTGTTCGACTGAAACCGCGGCGTACAAATACATCGCAGCTGACCAACTCTGCCAGTCTTGCCCTCTTGGTGTGCCATCTTGAGCGCGAAACCATTCATTGAAGCCAAAGTCGACATTAGCTTCACGTGAAGGGCGAACCAGTTTGGTTAAAGCGAGCAGCTTTTTTTCTGCCAATGAAAACTTGCCTGTTGCCACGATCGCTGCTATGTAGAAACCGCAAACGAAAGGCCAGATTCCCCCGTTGTGATATTCACCAGGAAGATTGAACTGAGCGTATCTGGAGTGCCAATCTCGATCCTCTGGCTGAATGTAGGGGAAGAAATTAGGAGGGAGGTCAATCGCCAGCTGACCTTGTTCACGCATTGTCTGACATTCACGCTCAATCCATGAGACTATTCTTTTTGCTCTCGATGGCGATGCGAGACCTGAGAGGATAGCCAAGCTGTTGCCTAAGAGATCGAAATGTTCGTCATACAGGACTTTATACACCCAAGCAGCGTAGTAGGGTTTCTGACGGTGTGCCAAACCTTTTTGGACACTAATCGTATATCTGTTCAACTCGTTCCGTATCCTTGAGGCTCTCTCGGTTTTATTGTGCAGGAGAAGATAACTGTAGACTATGGTATTCACAAAGAGCCCATACCCCAGTATCCACTGCTCATCTCGCCAATCACTGGTTGGCAATTGGGCTACCATCACTTCATCCGCTGGACTCTGATACTCCATCCATGTCATCGCTTTCTGGACCGCATCATCAAGGAAGTTGGCTTCCCCGGTTGCTTTTCTATATAGACCGATGGCTAGAAGAAAGAGGGGTGTCGAATCGCTTGAATTAAGTTCATTTGGGTTATGAACAAGTACCGGAATTTGTCCAAGATGGTTTTGATTTCTGGCTAGCGTCTGTAGTACATGTCGCAAAACTACAGTCAACTTTTGATTCTCGCAGGCTAATATGCCTAGCCCGGAGATTAAGAGATCACGGGTGTAAGGCTCTGGGTACCCCCATCCGGCGGCTCTAGGCAGTGCGTGGTACGGACCTCGGGCATTGTGCAGTAAGACCTCCAGGGCTGCTTTCTTGGCTTCTCTAACACTAGCCCATTCTTGTTCTTTCATCTCACGTAACTCCCAGTCTTTCCGAAATGAGCTGAACGAACTTCTTTGCGACAACTCGGTAGTCATAGTTCTCTACTACTCGTTTTCTCCCCGCTTCACCCATCCGTCGTCGCAGTTTCTCATCTTGCATAAGAGCCAGCAGGTGGTTAGCTAAATCATGGACACTGGCTCGATAATCGACCGTACTTGGATTCTGAAAGACGATCCTATGCCCTGGCTCCCAGCCAGACTCCTCCCCGACAGTTGTTTCTTTCATCACGATCTCAGTGGCGATATCAGCCAAGAAAGCGGTTTCACCATGGATCAGTGTATCAAGCATAGCCATAGCTTTTATGGACACAACCGGCTTGCTACAGGCTCCTGCTTCTACCTGCGGCATTCCGAATCCCTCTAACCTTGAAGGAGCTGCGTAGATATCACATGCGTTCAGAAGGTACGGCATAAAATTCCGCGAAACGATGTTAGTTGTGTAGATCACCTTGTTGTTTATACCAAGGGAGGTTGCTAGCTGGAGATCCATAAGATTCTGCTGCAATGTTCTAGGCTGTGGCCAGACCTTGCACACGTATTTCCATTTAGGCGCTTTGCTATCAATAGTTGCAAGCGCCTGCATCACTTCCTGTGCTCCTTTGGATGCGGCATCCCCGCCTATAGTAAGGATCATAAGGTCTTCAGGTTTTACACCTAAAGCTTCACGAACACAGGACACTTTCTGTTCACTCTTGTCACGTGGCATGAAGGAATCAGTGTCCACTCCAACTGGTAAAACCTCTATATTGTTCCCCTGCAGACCATCGCGTATGTAGACATTTTTGACCCATTGGGATGTGACCAGAATGAGAGGTAACTTGTTGAGGATCTCCTGATAATTTGCTATATAGCCATCAGCCACTAGCCAGGGTACCGACAGGATTCCATGCCGCTGAGGATGGAGAACCAGATCAGGTGTATTTCCCCAGTAACCCACTCCCAGGACAACATCCGGTTTGAACCAGCGGTAGTACCACTCCTTTTCCTGAGCAGAAGTATAATGAACCGCGTGAGTATCAATCCCTAATTCTTTGAGTCCCCTGTAGAGCAGGTCGCCTTGGGTTGCCAGCCCTCCAGGGGGAGGTGGATAGTCATATAGAACAAGTACTTTCATCGCTTCTTCCTCTTGGTCTTTAACCACTCGTGGAATTCAACAGGAGATTGGAAACACCAGAACGCTTCTTCCCTCATGACGATATCAGCTTCATATGTCCCTGGAGCAAAGCCATATATGTCCGTAACGATGGTGCGTTTCCTTTGCCATATGTCCTCCGGCAAGTATGATTTCCGGTGTGCCGCCTTGATTGCTCTAGGGCGGTCCTGCTTACCACCCTTTCCCCCATCCTCATAAGCGAACATCCAGACCTCTTTTGCTTTAATCAGTTCTTTCTCCCATAGCATAGCAACTGCTGTCCCGGTTTCTTCGTGGCGTCGATGCCGTGTGTATTCTCCATGTGGACTGTGGGTTATAATCAGGTCAAAATGCTTTTCAGGCAATAAGGAGAGCACCATTTGTTGTACATCAGCTTCTGTTAGAGGCAATTGCTCCGGTCCATCATCAAGGTCACCGATTTCACTAACTCCCCCAAGTTGCTGGACAGCGCGGATGAATTTTGGCGCCCGATCTGTGTCACTTCCACGACAGATCGATACAATTGTCCAATGCCAGTCCGAGTGGATGAGCACAGTCCCGCCCGCCCAGAGCGTTTCATCATCAGGATGCGCCACAATCATAGCTACTGTGAAATATTTCCTCTTTTCCATACATTCTAGTAACGATGTAAGAAATTAAAGATGTAGCTATGTTCAAACAATGTCTTAGCTTAGCGAATTCGCTGCTTCGTCCACTCTATTTTGAGGATCTCGCCACTCTGGTCTTCATGGACGGTGGAGTGATGGGCGGAGCGTTATGGAGATGCGCGACTAGTATCACGATGCTAGTGGTCGCATTGACAGCACAAACTCTGGGAGCTAATACATAATGCTTATCTCAGAATGCAAATCAAGCATTCATACTGGATGGTGGCTTTGAATCCTCTGGTGATGTGATTAGTCTATGTTTGATGTTCTTTATTTGAGGAGCTATACGTCTAGGGAGTGTGGAATACCCCCCTTCGCCAATGACTTGAGTAGGAGTATAGACGTGCTCCACGTCTTGAAGCCCGCATCTATTATTGCTGAGAATGAGCCCAGCTCATGTTATAACTATGTTTCATTAATATAAGAAGTGATTCAGTAGAGAGGATGGTGGACCTAATCAAACTTCCTTCAATCAACTGCAGTTGGCTGCAAGCTCTGACCGACGACACAGGTATCCTCCAACATTCATTATCCTCGATTGGTGATAGGAGAGAAGGATACACTACTGATGATAATGCTCGTGCGCTTGTAGCTGTTCTCAAGTACTATGGACTTTGGAGAAAGAATCGAGTCCTGAAGCTTGCTGGGACCTATCTCAGCTTTCTTCTTTATGTACTGAAGGAGGATGGACGAGTTCACAATTTCGTGGGATACAATCGTAGCTTTCTCGATGAAGAGGGGTCTGAAGACTCACTCGGTCGGGTTCTTTGGGCCTGTGGCTATTCTCAAAGGATGCCGATTACTGACGATTTTAGATTGATCGCGAAAGAGATCTTTGACAGTAGCCTGATTTGGGCATTGAGATCTGGTTCACCTCGGACCCGAGCCTTTGCTATCTTAGGTCTTTATCACTATGCTGCCGCTTTTCCTCAAGACAAGAACACTCTGTTAAATATGATTCATCTGGCTGATAGACTCTGTGAGGGCTACAGACATGAGTCTACGT
>CAZPWM010000030.1:29874-34843 GCA_964590575.1 uncultured archaeon | reverse complement strand
GTCTAACTCACTAGCCTTAGTAGCGAGGGTTGTGAATAGTTCATCTTTAACTTCGACCTCGGATCCAGTGAGTGCTCTATGAAGAGTACTCTTGCCTGCATTCGTATATCCAGCTATTGTGATCTCAATGAACCCCTCATGACCTCGTTTCTTCTTCTTGAGAACTTGTTCCTGTGTGATTTTCGTGAGTTTGTCATTAATGGTCGCTATGCGGCGGCGGATTTGTTGTGTTCGTAGGTTAAGTAGATCCTCACCAGCACCAATTTGTTCTGCAACTGGGCGGTCTCCAGTATGTTCCTTTTGAAGGCGTTTTCGTATTTGATGACGTTCGAATGGTAGTTCGTATCGTAAACGAGCCTGCTCAATCTGAAGTCTAGCTTGAGGGGTTTTAGCATGTTTATCAAAGATTTCGAGGATAATCTGAGTCCTATCCCTAACCTCGATTTCCCAGAGTTCCATTAACCTGAATACTTGACCTGATGACAAGCGAGGAGAGAAAAGAACAAACTCAGGTTTATTCAATTCTATCCAAATCTTGATCTCCTCGGCCTTACCAGAGCGAATGCCATACTTAGCAGAGGGAGCGCTGATTATGTCAAAGGAACCGATAACGGAGTACTCAGCAGTAGTGGCTAAAGCTTCAAACTCACTAAGAAGGTTGGGCTCTCGATATGCCCTCCGTTGCACTAGTAAAGCAGTAGCTTCGACCATTGCAAGACTCTAGAGCAGGTCCTGTCTTAAACGATTTGATATGTGTCAGAAGGAAAGATTCTTGGCTGGATGAATATGTCAGCGGATAGAACACGTATGGCAAATTTTGAGATTAGAGCAAAGGATGGTCTTGCACGCTTAGGCAGATTCACTACTAAACATGGAACAGTTAAGACACCATTGTTCATGCCAGTGGTTCATCCTGGAAAATCAGTCATACCTCCACGTGCTCTGATTGATGACTTTGGATTCCAGATGGTCATCACTAACTCTTACATTATCAACTCGCATGAGAGATTCAAAAACAAAGCGCTTTCCGAGGGAGTTCATGGGTTGCTTGACTTTGATGGACCTATCATGACTGACTCTGGAACTTTTCAAATGTACTTTCACTCACTTCCAGATAAGGAAATAGACCCACTGGAAATCGTCGAGTTCCAAAAGTCAATCGGTTCTGATATTGGGACCATTTTGGATGTGTTCTCCGATCCTAATGTAAAAAGAGCTAAGGTCGAACAGGACATGCAAATCTCATTGGAAAGAGCAAAGATTTCTGTAGTTAATAAAGGAGAAATGATGTTAGCGGGTACTGTTCAAGGAGGGTCATACCCAGATCTTAGAGAAATTTCAGCGAAGAGTCTGGCAAAACTCGATTTTGATGTCTATCCTATCGGCGGTATTGTTCCTTTCATGGAGAGATATCGTTATACTGACATCGTCCATGCAACGCTGACTGCAAAGAAATACCTACCACCCGATAGACCGGTTCATCTCTTTGGTTGCGGACATCCTATGTTCTTTGCTCAAGCAGCTCTCTTGGGTTGTGATTTCTTCGACTCAGCGTCATACGCAAAATTTGCTGAATCGGGACGAATGTTACTTTCCAATGGCACAGTTCATCTTGATCAATTGACAGAACTGCCTTGTGATTGCCCTGTGTGTTCGAATATCTCGGCAGAGGATCTTAAATCGCTTGAGAAAGCTGAGAGAGAGCTTCAGCTAATGAAACATAATCTCTATGTCACCTCAGCCGAGATTCGCCGAATAAGACAAGCGATATCTGACGGAAAATTGTTTGAACTGGCGGCTATCCGAGCAAGAAGTCATCCAACACTTCTTGAAGCGTTTGAAGCAATGATGAATTATGACCAAATGTTTCTAGCTTCAGACGAGGTTGGTAAAACATCATCAATTTTCTATACTGGGCCTGAAACTGTTAGGCGTCCAAGCATCGTACGATTTCATCAGAGAATTATAGAACGGTATCCCTACAAACACACTAAGACGTTGCTAATCGTTCCTGATAATGCGGGACGACCATTTTCTGAAAGTGCAGGAGCTATCATCGATGAAGTAAAGCAGAGATGCAGCGAGCAGCTCATTGTTGTTTTCCTTACTCCGATGGGCGTCGTTCCGTGGGAGCTAGAACATGTCCATCCAGCACAGCAATGTTTGTTTCCAAGAAATTTAGACCAACCAACTCTAAAAATAGTTCAAGATAGATTATTAGAATTCCTGAGCAACATCTCTTTTGATCATCTCATTTGGTTTACTCGAGAAGCCTCCACAGACATAATTATGGAGTCCATGGATAGTGTTTCTACAATCACAAAGATTGGAACAGCATCCGAGGTAATAGAAGGTCTAGAATCGGTAAAAGACACTAGTATACACTGGACAAAGAGAAAACTCAAAGCATTACTCAGCTATCAGTGGGGATCAAGCGCATCTTCATTAGCTGACCTTGATGGAATCAATATGAGTATCTCAAAGAGTACTGGAAAAATTAGATATGTGAAGATGGATGATGAGATTATTCTGACCCTTGTTCCTACTACAGGATTATTCACACCCACATATCAAGGGGGTATGCAACTCCTACTGCAAGGGATAGATGAACAGTATATCGTTACAATTGATGATGAAGTTGCAGAGTTCGTATCGGCAGGCAAATCGGCTTTGGCAAAATTCATTGTTAAAGCAAGCCAGAAACTCTGTGCTGGAGAAGAAGTCCTTGTTGTGGATAGCACTAAATCTCTCCTAGGTGTTGGAAAGGCACTATTAACAGGTGAAGAGATGATTGCCTTTCAAAAAGGCGTTGCTGTCAACATACGACATTCTAAGTGACACTATATTGCAGATTCCTCAGGAATGTCATACAGCGGATGACCAGGGATTTTCCTTAGTGCATCAACACCACCCATTGGAAGTACCATCAACTGGTTTGTAGGAGAATACAAACTGATTGTAGCTCCCTTTTGGATTGGGGCTTCAGGTGGTAGAAGGGAAACTGCGGATATCTCTCCAACCGAGAAGTGCACCTCCAGATTACTTCCTACAAATATGACCTGGTTAACGATTCCAGATATTTTGTTATCATCAGTACCGGTAGGTTCGGCATAAAGATCCTCGGGTCTAACTGCACAACGAACTTGTTCACCGATTTCAAAGGGATAGCCTTCCAAGGGGGAAATACCTTTCACAGTCTGCCCATCCAACAGCCGTATTCGCAGTTCGCGTCCCAATGCTTCAATATGCCCATCTAAGAATGTACATTTTCCAATAAAGTCCGCTACAAAGAGAGTCTGCGGTGCTTCATAGATTTCGCGAGGTGGTGCATACTGTTGAACGTAACCTCGGTCCATGACAGCAACCATATCCGATATACTCAATGCTTCAATCTGATCGTGTGTGACGTATACTGTGGTTATTCCAAGCTCGCCCTGAATCCTAAGTATCTCCTCACGCATTTCGTGTCTCAATTTTGCATCAAGATTAGACAATGGCTCATCAAGAAGAAGCACATCTGGTTCTATCACAAGCGCTCGTGCGAGTGCAACTCGTTGTTGTTGTCCACCTGACAATTGATGGGGTGTTCGCTGTCCGAGACCCGTCATTCTAACTAGTTCAAGAACTTCGTCCACCCTCGACTTTATTGCTGCCTTAGTGAATTTCATTCCCCTGACTCGCTTAAGCTTCAGGCCATAGGATATATTATCAAAGACGGTCATATGAGGCCAGAGGGCATAATTTTGGAAGCACATTCCAGTCTTCCTCTTATTTGGAGGCACATTTGTCAACTCTCTATCATCAAAAAAGATCTGACCTCTATCAGGAACATAAAACCCTGCAATCAATCGTAGTAGGGTCGTCTTCCCACAACCAGAAGGTCCTAATAGAGTAGAGAGTTTTCCATCCTCTAATACCATATTGACATCGTCGGTGGCAACAACTTCACCAAATGTTTTTCGCAAGTTCTTAAGTATTATTTCCACCATTTTTGTTCACCTCAGATTCCAGTCATGGCAGATGCTCGTGTCTTTAGAATAGCATTAGTAACTGCGATGACAACCATCTGCATTATCATCAGGAGGACACCAAGAGCTGCAGCAGGTCCAATACCATATATTGGTGGAAGTCCGGCATATGTTTCATTAATCCAAAACGTTAGTGGAGCTTGGTAATAGTTAGCACCGCCCAGCAATAGACTAGTACTCACTTCACTCACACAATACACAAAAGAAAGCAAAGCTCCTGCTAGAACACTGACTCCGATAAGAGGAAAGACGATACTTGAAAATGTCTTATTTCTACTCGCACCGACATTTTGCGCTGCTTCCTCAAGCACCTCAGGAGTCTGCTGTAATCCAGCATACGCTGCTCGGACTGTAAACGGAAACTTTCTCACTAGGTAGGACATGATTATGAGAAACATGGGACCATTTGTGGGGAAGAACGGTGTATTGTAAAACAATGTGAAATATCCTGTAGCAATTACAATTCCGGGCAGAGCTATTGGTGAGGTCACAAGTAAATCTAGAGCCATCTTTCCAGGGATTTTCCGTCTAGAAATTATATACGCAGCTGATACTCCGAGAAGTACGATTCCTATAGTGGCTATACCTGCATAAGCTATTGTACGCGATAAAGCCCCTTGTATGTCATGATTTCCAAGAATGTAATAATTATTTAGAGTAAGAGGCGGAAAGAGCTCACTCGACCTATACTCCGATAGTGAGAGCAATATTACACTTATCTGGGGTATTAAGGCAAATAGCAGAACAGGAATGATTACACAGAACATAAGAGCAACAGTTCGTGGTCGTAGAGTCCTTGTTCGAGGATTCCACTGACCACCCTTACTCCCAGAAGCATAGTTTCTAAGTGCTGCATACTTGCGGATTGCTAGGAATCCAGAAAGTGCGAACACAAGCAGTATCATACCGATAGCGGGACCAAGTGGATTGATGGATCCAGA
>CAZPWM010000030.1:26072-29774 GCA_964590575.1 uncultured archaeon | reverse complement strand
TGCACCCAAGAACCATTTGATTCCCATAGCACCAATAAAGGGAGTGGAAAGCATTGGAAACAACAAGACAGTTCTGAGTATTCCTTTTCCAGGGAACTCGTATCGAGCTATTAGAAATGCAAACGAAGTGCCCAGGATGACAGCGATGATAGTGACTGCAACCGCCACATAAACGGAATTTAAAATGATTCCAAGATCAATACCCCAAATTTCAACGATTCCAGCCCCAGTTGGTCGAATCCAGTTGAAATCTTGTGAAAGCCATTGGGGAACATAAGCAGCGTTACTGAAAAGTTGTGTAATGATATCTAGAGAGAATCCATCCTCAGTCACAAATGAAGCCCAGATGACATTCAGAAGAGGTAAAATGAGAAATAGTCCGAATATGAAAATGATTGCACCTAGCTGAACCCAACTAAGTCTGTCCATCTCATGTCGCATTTCCGCCAATGAAGTCCTCAATCGAACCGAAAGGTTTTTCGAGTTCTCTCTGGGATTCTTAAAGAATCCAAAAAATCGAACGAATTTATCAACAATCCATTTTCCAAGACCAATCAGTCGGTTTCCGAGGGATGCGAATAAACCAAGAATTGACCGCAGGAAAGATACGAAAATTTCAGCGATGGGGGGCCTGGCCTGTTCCATACCCACAGGGGGGTGTTCAGACTCGATGAGTTCTTCTACATCTGTATCCAAATCACTAGGCCCCACATCTTTCACATCCTTTGAGGCTATCCACTAGACTCTATTATGATCCAAGAAATGCATTAAGATCTGCAAGAGTGTCTACGTATTGATTGTTAGCCGCTGCAGTCCATGCTGTCTGCATGGAATAGTAGAATCCAGTGTTATAGAGCATGTCATCATTGATTTCTTGAGCAAATGCCACCGTGAATTTCCGGGGGGTACTTTCATGGGTAACTGTGACTGGAGTCCCCATCATGATAGCCCATGTGTTCAATTGCTCGATAGTTATGTCTGATGCGTAGTATGCATCAACAAGCGCCTTCCAGCACGTTACAAGATTGTCATGTGCATCATTGAAGACTGCTTCAAAGTAAGCCGTGAAGGCTGTGTTTATCGTGAGCGATAAAGTGTCGTTGAAATCAATACCTTGATTCAATAGAGTTTGGTTGTAGATTGCATACATATCTGGGAAGGTTAGACCATATGGAGTGAGAAATGCTCCTCCAAGGATAGGCATTCGACTGATTCCTGGTGTGAGCCAAACTGCTTGACCTTCAGGTGAGAGTACAAAATCAACGAATCCCTCAGCTAGATCCATCTTGGGGGTATTTTTGACTATGGCTATTGGGTCGCCATTGACAATTGTTTCACCCTCGGGTAGGATATATTCACAATCAGGATTGTTGAGTTGTGTGTTGTATCCATAGAAGTCAATGGACATTGCCACACCCACTTCTTGGTTCTCTACTGCAGCTTGGGTTTGCACAGAACCCTGATAGAGTCTAGAGCTACCAGCCATTCGTGCCATAGTAATCCAACCAGTATCCCACCCCATACCCTGAGTAATAATCTCATAGATGCGTGTATTAGAGGTCGTCTTTGGAGCATTGCCCATCGCTATCGTAGCGGTTGGCAGGAGACTGCCCCAAAGTGGGAGAGAAAGATCAGTCCAGTTGGTTGGTGTTGGCAGACCGTAGTCATCAAGAAATGCATGATTCACAGTAAATCCAAATGATGAAATTGCAGCAGCTACCCAGATAATGTCACCATCGCCATTCATACGTTTCATGTCTGCGCCTGCGATCTCATCTGGAACCCTGTCAACTACCTCCATAATAGATGTCCAATTTAGTGGTTCAAGGTTATCGTCGCGTTGCATTTGATCAAACAGAGTGGGACCACCACCCCATAATACATCAACGTCACCTGCAGCAATAACGGAATCCCAGAATGCACCGTCTTGGGTTTTCCAAATAACATCTACAATATTATGTTCTATAGCAAAGTCAGTAGCTAAAAATGCAGCTTCATAAGGACCATGAATTGCTACATCATGTCTTGTAAGCACGGTAATCGTCTGTGGGGGTACTGTTGGGCCACCACCCATGTTCAAGACAACGACGACTCCAGCAACACCGACAATGCCGATTACAACTACAGCTATGATAATGTTGTTCAAATTACGTCCAGTTTCAAATTCCGAGGCCATCAGATTCACCTTTTTTGAGTTGAGTTATGTACTAAATTCTAATACACCGTACCTTTTCAAAGCTCCTCAAGATGCGCTAATCATCGACACTGCAAAGAGTGGTATTAAAGGTTTGTCACCAATGAACAGTATACACTCTCAGATGGAGCGTCTCCTTCAATAGTAGGAGTCGATGCTTGATTCGACGTTATCATAAGACGAGCCTAAAAGGCTAAATACTCATCACATAGGTGTAACATAACTTCTGAGTCGATTATGTCGATTTTTCAGAAAATACGAAGGAGACAAATTCGCTTTGAAAACAAGTTTACGGACGCGGAAGGTTGCAGCACTTTTGCTTGTTGCAGCACTTTTCGCACCCTATTTTGTAAGCGTCGGTATTGTCCCAACCAAGGTCGCGGCCGCTGAGAATCCAATCAATCCCTTGATTGTGATTGACATGAGCCACGGTCAGTATTCATCCTACGTTTATGGAGAGGAAGATGCATGGTTGAAGAACAATCTAACCGACATGGGCTTTGATGTAATATTTGCATGGGGTGGTCTCAATGATACCATTCTCATGGATGCAACAGGACTTCTCGTAGGTGCAATCTACGGTGTAACAAATGGTTTCACAGCAGCTGAGATCGATGCAGTAGCAGACTGGTTTAATGCAGGCAAGAAATTCTTGTGGGTTGGATCTGATTCCGACTACGCAGGCTATGCCTACATCAACAACAACGCTTCATTGATCCTTGAAGCTGTTGGGTCACACGTCTATCCTGAAGCAATATCAATCAGTGATGCCTTCTCGAATTGTAATGCCTCATACCGAGTCGTTGCAAACGGCACAAGCTCAGATGCTTTTGTTGCAGATATTGTCACAGGCGTAGATGCAGTACTCATGCACGGACCAACCTCACTCTATGGTAGCACATCTGCAACCTTTGGAGCTGATGCGGTAGCACTTGAAACCACTACAATCGAGAATGTCTATCCACTACTATACTACGGAGCATCCGCAACCATTGGTGACTCTGACCTTGTTCCACCACTAGCCAATGCTGACGGTGATTCAGGTGCATTTGTTGCCGTGACCGTTGAGGTGAACGCCGGTACTGCTGGTAATGGTGTGATCGTGGTATCTGGTGCCTCACCCTATGGTGACTACCAGCCTATGTTCACAACAGAGTACTATGATGTTCCATTAACTGGTGATGTGCTCGTCAAGCAGACCATCGATTGGGGCATGGAAAAAGCTGGCGGATTACTTATTCTAATGGACATGAGCCATGGTCAATACTCATCATATGTATATGGTGAAGAAGACACATGGTTGATGAACAATCTGACTGACATGGATTATACAGTAGGTTTTGTTTGGGGCGGTCTTAATGACACAGTTCTAGCTCGTGCTCGAGGACTCCTCATAGGTGCAATCTACGGTGTAACAAATGGTTTCACACAAGCTGAGATCGATGCGGTAGCTGACTGGTTTAATGCAGGCAAGAAATTCTTGTGGGTTGGATCTGATTCCGACTACG
>CAZPWM010000030.1:0-25972 GCA_964590575.1 uncultured archaeon | reverse complement strand
ATGGTGTGATCGTGGTATCTGGTGCCTCACCCTATGGTGACTACCAGCCTATGTTTACAACAGAGTACTATGATGTTCCATTAACTGGCAACTTGCTAGTCGTGCAGACAATCGATTGGGGCATAGATTATGCCATGAACCCATATGCACCAGGACCACCTCCGTTCGTAATCGATCCTATTTTGTTGATGGCGATTGCGGGAGTGGTGGTCGTAGTAATCATCATCGTAGTTATAGCAAAGAGAAGGTAGATACCATTCTCTAAGAGGTAGAGCAATCTACCTCTCACTCTTTCTTTTTTTCCAATCTTCATGAGTAGACAGTAGGTTTTACTCTGAAACATAACTATGTTTTAGGACAGATTTAATTACAGGAGGATTGTTTGCAAAAGAAGAACAAGAGGTCTGTGAACTTGAAGACTCAACCTAAGCTCCTAATTGTATCCTTATTCATTCTGCTATTCACTGTACCAGCATTATTTTCGACTGGACCAGTTGCATTGGAAAAAAACGAAAAACCTGTGAAAACCATAGAAGTTAGCCAGATGGGGCATAAGGTACTCTTTGATGAGGCACATTGCGCACTTGGAAGTGCAACATTTGTACCTGGAAACGCGTCCCTTTTTGCTTGGATTCTGGAAGAACATGGTTATGAAACAGATATGAACTTCGACCAGCAGCTCGATTCGGGAATGCTTTCTGGTGTAGATATTTTAGTTCTTGCCTTTCCTATGATCGCACTCACCTCAGCAGAAGTAACTGCGGTACATAATTTCGTACAGGCTGGAGGCGGCCTTCTACTTATCGGAACTGAAAATAATCCTACTTGGCAGTATTCCTCAATCAACCTTAATGCAATCTCACAAACCTACGGTGTGACCTTCAGTACAAGTGAAAAATGGATTGCTATTACTGATGAAATGGAAACACATCATATTACACAGGATGTCAGTTCGATTCATTCCAATCTAGATTACAAATTCTCTGGAACAACTCTTACCGTTGAAAGCCCGGCAACCGTTGTTATCACTTACAAAGACGACCCTGTAGTTGCTGTGTCTGAAGCGGGTTCGGGGAAAGTTGTATGTGTAGGAGCTCTTGCTCCATTCATAATGTATCGTGTCAAGACCCAATGGCAAATTGAGAAGGATGATTTGTTTCAGTTCTCACTGAATATTGCTGATTGGTTAGTTGGAATCTCACCAAGAAAGGTTGTAGTCCCTGCAGTAGCAGCGATTCCAGTGGGAAGTGGTCCTGACCTGTCACCAGCTGAATTGGAGAATTATAGATCTTACAATGGAATCATTCATGATCACACAACACATAGTGATGGTGCAGACAGTCCTGCAAATATGCTCTGGGCAGGTGTTTCAAGAGGGCTTGATTACATGGTTATGACAGATCATAGTTATGAAGCACCCAATCCTAATGGTTTTGGAGGTATTACAGGAGCCTTGGCAATGAAGGCCATTGCAGAGGCTAACGATATCGATATTGAGATATTTGTGGGAGCAGAACTATCTCGAGGCCACCATTCAACAGCATTTCCATTGAATGAGAACATTTACACAGACACGCAAGAAGGCATGGTTGCAGGCGCTCATGCACAAGGAGCCATGATCGCTCTTTGTCATCCAACAACATCAAACGGGTACATGGCAACATACGAGTTGTGGGAGTCCTATGGATACGATGCAATAGAGGTAATTAATACAGGATTCTATCATGGTCTGTTGGATGAGGGATATACAAAGCCTTTCTATGGAGCAAGTGATGGACACTCTTTCGAGTATGTTGGCACAATTGTAAACATTATATTTGTAAATCATCCATCCGGACCCAATGGAAGATTGGCTGATGTCGATGTTGTAGATGCGATATTAAATAAACGACTTGTCATTGTGGATAAAGCTTCAAACATAGTATATGGTCAGCAGGTCTGGTTAAACAGATATTTTGAGCTAATGGGAGAAGCTGAAACAGAAATCGCAAACGCTGAAGCTATTGTGAATTCGGTTGATGTGAATGGAACCACTCTTGCAGAACTATATCTTGAGGATGCAGAGATCGCATATTCAGCTGGAAGTCCGCACAAGGCAATCTATGCCGCTAGAAATGCATCCACATCTGAGGCTTTAGATATTGCAATTGACGTGATTAGTCCAGATCCTCGATTCGTGGAAAGCAACACAATGTATAATCTGACCTTGAATATGACAAACGTCAATAGCGACACAGTTCAATTCAACATGTCACGGTATTTTACACGAGCAATAACTACGAGCCATACAGGCATGATTGCTGTTGTACCTTCCAATGGATATACTCTCCTGGAGGCTAATTTCACAACTTCACTGGAGGGGTACACAGCCATGGTATTCAATCTCAAGGAGTTCAACACTACTTCTAACCTTTCGCCTCTCATCTATGGTGTTGGGGGTTTGATAAATACTGGCGCTCGATTTGTGAGTGAAGTAGGTTATACTGGTACAAATGTTACAGGGATTACTGCAATCGCAAGAGGGGACTCTCGATACTTAACCTCTGCCATTGGTTTTTATGATGATGGATCAGGTTGGCAAAACATATCACTTGGGATTAAAACCGTCACCATCGAAGGCACTATTGGACCATATCCTAAGAACACGGTAATCTCATTATACTTCGTGGTCTACGATATGTTTGGTGGAGTGGTGGTGACTCCTGAAGCTCAATACACGGTTCTGACAGACCCCTTAGAGCCTCCAACTGATACGACGTCGACCACTGGACCGCCATTTGAGATAGATCCCGTCCTCTTGCTTGGTATTGCGGGAGGCGTTGCAGTAGTGGTAATAATAGTCGTGATTTTCTCGAAGAAGAAACAAGGAGTATAATCAACGAAAGACAATAGACACACTACTTAATAGCCAAATGCTTCTTCACAGAGGGTTATGAGGAAGCAATGGCTTATCATGGCACTTCTTTTGGTGCCACTAGTTTCAGTAGTTGTGGTCTTTCCAATGGCTAAGTCTGTTTCGGCCTGGGGATTAGTAACCCACCAATTTCTCGTAACAGAAAGTTCGAATAGCATTTCGAATAGTAGCTGGGCGGCAGTATTCCAATATTACTCACCGGAGATACTAGCAGGTTCTACAACTCCAGACCAAGCCTGGCAAGATTGGCATAATCACCTCTACTATCCTGAAACAGGTGAAATGGATGCTCCTTGGGCTGCTCAAAGATGGTATGATTTTGCTAGGGCAAACTTCACAGCAGAGAATTGGGAAGACGGGTTCTTTGCATTGGGTGTAGCATCGCACTATATGGTAGACCCCGCTATTCCAGTTCATACCGATGCAAGTGCTGACTATCCTGGTCATTCAGCATATGAAGGAGACATCAATGACAATCTTGAAATTCTGGTTCTTGATACACCAGGAGAGTTTGAGATTACAAATATCACTGAAAGGGTCATCCAACATGCAGTGTTCTCACACCAGTTTCTCGACTACATTCTAGATGCGTATGTGGATGAGAATTCGGTGGCCTTAGAAACTAATGCCACCATCAAGGCGTTCACTGAAGACTGTCTTTCAATGGCACTCAATAGCACCCTAAGTATGTTCTATACTGCAACGATTGGCCTAAACGCACCGGATGTTTCAGTTGAGTACATCTACACAGCCCTCGTCGATTATGCACATACCAATGATTACATCGACTATAGCGGCGAGTCGAAGTTGATCTCACTCAATCAGACCCTTGCCAGAGCAGGATATCAGATGGTAATCCAAGAGAGTGCTATCACGTCAGGTGCACTGACCGATGTTGACCTTTTCATAGCAACTTGCGCCTATAATGCATATACAACAGATGAACTCACCGCAATTGCAACATGGGCCTCATCGGGTAACAAGTCCATTCTTCTAACTAGCAGAGGAGATTTCTCAGAATATGTCAATCTGGCTAGACCTAACCAGATTCTTGAGGCAGTGGGTTCTCACATTCGCGTTAATCATGATAACGTATACATGAATGGCACGTACCAGCCTTGGTACGATGACCTGACTGAAATTCCAGCTCCTGGAGATACTTTAGGCCTCACAGAATCTGTAGATAGCATAACGTTCTACTCTCCATCAAGCCTTTATTTCACCGATGATGGCCCAGTCCTGCCGGTGATATTTGCTGATGTCAAAGCCTATCAGACAGATCAACTACCCCCAGCACCTACGGTCATCTATGATGACACCCTTGATCTCGAATATGGCGATCAGATTCCGCTAGCTGCTGTTGAAGAGATTGGAAACCTAAGGCTACTCACCGCAGGTACGACGTTCTTCAGTGACTTTGATTATGGCAAGACAGCCACTTTTGATAACATCATATTTCTTGAGAACTTCCTTGATTGGATATCAAATCGGGATACTGGTTCAGTTCCAGATGTGGATGAGGTTGGACCAAGAATTAGCAATATAATCATCTCACCAGGTTCACCTGAAAATGGTGAGTCTGTGTCGTTCAGAGCAACGGTAACGGATCCTGGAGGTGTATCATCAGTAAGTCTACAATATGAAGGAAACTCTGGACTGGAATCATTCGATATGACCCTCGATAGTGCTGATGTCTTTGAGGTTGTTATCAGTGGTCTTACAGATGAAACAATCTCTGTCAAAGTTAGTGCAACAGATAACGAAGGTAATACCGCGGTACGAGCGTACTACACAATATCATGGGGCGGCGGAGGTGGACCACCCATCAACGCGACAACGATGCTTATTATCGTTGGAGGAATAGGCGTGGTGATTCTTGTCATTGCAATCGTCATGGTATTGAAACGAAGATAATCTAGTGAGTGTTGGTCTGGCGATAGTCAGACCGCCTCCTCCATTTTTCAATTCTGTCAAATTCAGTGAGAAAAAAAAAGAAGCTGTTCGATTTCGGAATAAGGCTCTCTAAAAATCGGATAGGCTTATGTTCATAAGTTCTCTAACAGTATAATTTAACGATTATCAAGAGAGAAGGGGATTGCAGGATGTCGCGCGCATATGACTCCGAAGAATTTGAGAGAGACATAGAAACAGGTATAGTGAGGTCTTTTGGATGGGCAGTAATAGAATTTGAAGCTGCTCTGTTTCAGAAGTTTCTTATCATGTCCGGGCCCCTGTCATTAATAACCGAGGATATGTTCAGGAAGTACCTCATGAAAATGGAAGCTAAAGGTTTCGTTTCTCCAGTTGATTTTCAAGGAAAGCGAGCATGGAAACGGCTAGTGATCGAGTCTGAGATTGATGAACAAACCATGACTCCAGAAGAGGTCAAAGAATTCATAACAAACGTTCAAGCTGTTTCAAAAAAGAAAAAGAAACGTGATGTGTCAAAGGAACACCGCGTACATGAATCTAAGAAACTCGCGGACGATATAATTCGAACTCTTGAGCAAGTTATGCCAAAAACAAAAACAAGCAGGAAGCCTTGGGAACCTACACTCATCAATCACATTGAAAGAATGCACAAGGCACTCACTGAATCAAAGGAGGCGTTTCTTCAGTACTTGAAGAAGAATATTCCAAGTGCATACGGACCAATGAAGAAGATGCTTAATTCAAAAGGAGAAGAGATTCTCTTACTAAGCCTGAGGGTCATCGAGTCAGGTCAAAGGGCATATCCACCACAATAGACTAACGGTCTATGAAATGAAGGCGATTGGTGGGGATTGTGTCACCAGCAGCTGTGTTTGTATCTATTGACCTACAAGCTCTGTGCCAGGAAACGCAATCGTAGGTATTATTGCACTTCCGTTGGCTCCGATATCAGAGATTCCTTGGACCTCCAGATTGTTGGCGACGTACAAGTCACCCTTGAGAGATTCGAAGAGATTACCCACAAGTAGTGCGTGTTTGATTTGACCAGATAATTCTCCATTCAGTATGAGCTGAGCATTTCGTATCTCATTAGAGAATGAACCGGAGGTTGGATCTACTTGCGGCCAAGCGAAATGTTCAATGAACACACCTTTGTCAATCTCACCAATTATTTCATCCACAGACCTTGAGGAAGGTAGGACTTCGAGTGTTGTTGTTCTGCAAGTTACTGGAGATACAAATGCACCATTGATTTCTCGAGCACCACGTCGCATACCATTGCTTGTTGATTCTACACCCAACTGAGCTGCGTTATAGCTGTCATTGAGATATGATTTTAATACACCCTTCTCAATTACGGGGGTCTTTTGCATTGGCAGCCCCTCATCGTCAACAAGTGCACTGAGCAACCCAGCCTCAGACAAGCCATTGTCAGAGATTGTCAAACCCTCATGAGCTACTACATCTCCAACTTTGTCGGTCCAGGGGCTCGATCTCCTGTTGACATTCTCTCCTGAAGCAGCAGAACCAATTAGAGTATCAATTAATTGTGCTCCCTCACTAGGAGTAATAACAGCCACAATATTCTCCCATTTTTCCGTGAACGGTTTGGCATGCAAGACGTTCAAAGCTTGCTCTTTCAGCTTCTCACCAATCTTCTCAAACTCAATACTAGTGATATCACGTGACCAGCATCTCTGAACACCCTCTCCAACAGATCCAGAAACCTCTGATTTTGCCGTGAAATAACCATAGACCATTGTCGATTTTGAACCAGCACGTACTCCAAGTGAATTCATCACATTGAAATCTACTGAACTGGCGCGGAGAGTACCATTGGGAACAGTAACATTTTCAGCTGCAGCGTTCTCAACTACTTGCATTGCCTTCTCAGTAAGATAATCACTGTCTGCTTCTGCTGTTGTTTTATCATAGAATCGCTCAGGATTACCAGACACCTTCTTGGGGGATGGCAATGATTCAAATTTTGGATTTGCATCACTCACTCTTGCCATCGTGATAGCACGAGAAACAAAGTCATCAATTGATTCGAAAGTAAGTGTTGAACTTGTGTAACCAATCTTCTTGTCCATTATAAATTTGAGACCGAAACCCAATTCAGTCTGAAAGGTCCCTATTTTTGCAATGTCGTCGTCTATATAGACACCATTTGTTTTCGCTGTTATTGCGAAGACCTCTGCCTGAGTTGCGCCACCTTTCTCAGCCAATTGCAGGATTTTTCCATTGGTTGTTGACAGGTCCATCTTATCCACCTCCCACCATAAGCTCAACACGCATATGTGGACCACCAGATGATACAGGTATAAAGTCCTCCTCACCTTTTCCACAATTCCCCCCATTAAACCTGAGTTTGTTTCCAACTGCATCTACAGTTTTCAACATCTCAAGGACATTACCAGCAATTGACAGGCGTCTAACAAGCTGGGTCTTTTCTCCATTCTTAATGATGTAACCCTTCAGAGCCGTGGCCTGAACTCCGCCACCCACAACATCTTCCATGCCTGATGTGCCTTTGATAATATATAATCCATTTTTCGTATCCGCTAGAATCTCTTCATCTTTCCAATCACCAACATCAAAGAAGGTGTTAGTCATCCGGGCGGCTATTCTACGGTTATAGTCCTGTGCTCTACCATTACCTGTAGGTTTAACACCCATTAGAAAAGCAGTTTCAAGGGTATGTAAGTATCCTTTGAAAACGCCATTTTCAATGATTGGATTTCGTGATGAAGGAGTTCCCTCCGAGTCAAATGGAAAACCTCCCGATGGACCCTTAAGTGTCCCATCATCGACCATGGAAACTAGGTCAGTACCAATTGTTTTTCCCACTAGTCCCGATAAAAATGAACGACCTTTGACTACTTCATCTGCTTCACTTGCATGACCACAGACCTCATGAGCTATGAGGCCTGCAATGTTCCCATCAATGACTGATGTGAGTTTCCCTGAAGGGGGTTTCTCAGCTGAAAGAAGTTCTATAGCTCCCTTTGCAGTTATGGAACCAAATTCTTCAGGATCAACACTCCTAGCCAATTCAAAACCAGCAGAGCCATCCGCAATATTATAATCGAATTGAACATTACTCCCTTCCCTTGCTGCAGTTTGAACCATAACTCGAATTCGTGACTCATCCCATTCTAGTTTTGACCCAGCAGTATTGACCAATCGGTAGATTCTCCTTGAATCACTGTACCTTGAGTTTGAGTTCACAATCTTCTCATCGATTTGTTGAGCTTTATCAAGATTCATGATAAGCTCTATCTTTTCTTCGGTTGGAACATCACTCGGATTTTCTTTGACCTTTTGCCAGATTATCTTCTCAATCCCCTTAAATCCAGAAAGATCAATTTTCTTTCTAGAATACTTGGAGCAAACCTTTGCCATTTTGGTGGCTTTCTCGAGAAGATTGAGATATCCTTTCTCTGAAAGCGGCATTGAAGATGATGCTGTACCCCAACATTCCCCAACCAATGCTCGAGCTACTGCTCCAGCTGTAGATGACCTGTTAAAATAACGGAGTGTACCATTTGTCACAAATAAGTTTGAGCCACTTCGATCTTCGAGTCGAATATCTGCAAATGAAACATCTCTGTCAGAAAACTTGTCAATGGCTTTTTCCATTTCAACTAGCATTTGAGTCACTGAGTCTTGCGCCTTTTGCAATTGAGATAAGTCTTTGGAGGCGAGCAAGCTAGCTACAATGATAACAGATGCGTGCTAGAAGTGGAGGGTACCTTTCAGAACGGTTACTGCAGTACCGCTTACCTTGACCTGGTCAATGCTTTCTTGGTCTCCACGGACCTCAACGAAAATCTTTCCTGGTCTCTCAACATAGTGACCTTGCTCGATAACTATACTGGTTACAGGATAAGTAGCCTCCATGAGGCCATACCTAATGATGTAGCTGCCGAGGCTACCAGCCGCGGAGCCAGATACTGGGTCCTCATAGACACCCAAGACAGGTGCAAAATGGCGAACTTGCGCATCGGATGTGGGTTCTCGCGTATCTCTTGTGAATACACTCAAAGACACATAGTCCGAATCAGCTTGTAGCTCTTTCAGACGATCCCAATTCGGCTTAATCTTATCAAGAGACCTGCTAGTTGAAACAGGTATCAGAAGATGTGGCGTTCCAGTGCTAACAGTCTGGAGGGGGTTTGGAGAATGGATGTCGGCTAGTGAAAGACCCAAGGCCTCAGTATAGTCCTTAGGATCATAAGTGTTCATGAACTTCGGTTTCTTGTGTGTGATTTGAATCTCGTGATGACCAGTTGATTCATTTCGTACAATCTCAATATCCAAGATTCCACTGTTGGTTTCTAGACGGACCATTGTCACATCGCTGACAATTTCGATGAAACCCTCTTCTACAAGAGCATGGAATGCTGCTATTGTTGGATGCCCTGAGAAGTTTATCTCACTCTTTGGTGTCATGTACCGAAAACGGAAATCAGCAACCCTTGATTTAGAAACGAATACAGTCTCTCTCACATTCATCTCGCGAGCAATCTTATGCATTGTTTTTTCGCTGACATGGTCAGCATTTAATATTACAGCTGCGGGATTACCTCCAAAAGGAACATCGGTGAATGAGTCAACCTGAATCACGGGGAGTGTGTGTTTATTATGCATGGACACCAACGTCTTAGAAATCCTCATGGTGACTAATTAACAATTCCATGGGGATTCGAAAGTCACTGACAAAGTCAATCTTGTTAACAATTGTGAATATTTTGTTTTAAGATTAGTGATGAAACACTACTTGGAAGTTATTGTAAGAGGTATTTTCACTCTGAAGAATTATTAACATGGAAAGGTCTCTTACTACTTTGAGGAAGATAGTCAAAATGTCACTCCTGGCGATTCGCGATAGCTTACGAGTTAATTTTTTAGAATATACTAGAACTGCATTCAAGATACTCCCGCCAGTTGAAAATCCATCCATCTTAGACATTGGTTGCGGGTCAGGTGTACAGACAATTGAGCTTGCGAAGATGTGCAATGGACCCATCACTGCTATTGATATTGATGTAGAGGCACTTGAAGCATTTCGACGGAAAATTGAGGAACTAGGATTCTCAAGCAGAATCTCTATCATGAGATTATCAATGCTTGAATTAAATAATCTCAGAGAAACTTACAATATCGTATGGGCCGAGGGTTCTATTTTTGTAGTAGGTTTTGAAACCGGAATCCGCGATTGGAAACAACTTCTTGCCAAGAATGGTTTTCTTGTAGTGCATGATGAGGATACTGATGTACTGTCCAAATTGCAGATTATTGCAAAATACAGGTATGAAGTGCTAGGCCAGATTGAAGTACCACATGACGAATGGTGGAATAGGTACTACAAACCTCTCGAAAGTATTCTGATCCAAGGTAAAATTGATGAAGAAAAAGTTGAAGAAATAAGAAGAGAAATTAGTACTTTCAAAAAAAACAGAATGGGGTCAACATTCTTCATATTGCAAAACAAACCATAATCTAATTTTGAAGAGGTGGCGAGCATATGGGAATCGTGGTAGGAGGGGGGAGTTTCGTAATTGAGGGCATGTAACGAAAAACTAGCCCACACGCTCGCCTTTTTTTGAGTTTAATAGGGTTTATGCCCGTTCGTTCCTACTTAGACTATGATTAAGTCTATGCAGTACTTATTAAAGTTTGTTTTGGTACTGAGATAATTCACAAAATAAAAGGCGCGATATACGTATTAGAAACGCATTATTATCGATATGATTTTTCCTAATTCTCTCATAGGTCGCACTATGATTTTCTTGTTAAAGCACAAAAAAATCAAGGGGAAAAAATTAGAATTTAAAAAGAGAGAAAGGTGTGTGCTTCGATAAAGAAGCACGATCACCTGTGGAATATAAATTACTGCTCACTTGAGAAGGGCTTTGTGATACTATCTTCTTCGACCTGTGATGGTTTGTGGCCCTTTCTCCACTCTTCGACAGGCTTGGAGAACTTCTCTTCAATTCTGGACCTGTGAATGGTATTCATTGCACAGAAGGGAATGATTCGACCATCAGGTACAGAGTAGTTGATGTCACAGTGCTGGACTCTTTCTAGGTCGAAGTTGTAGGGATCCATGAAGTGCATCATACCAACCATGATGACTCGGCGCATGAGTTTGGCTAGTGACTCGTAATCACCACGATTAAGAAATGCGCTTAGTAGGTCTTTGATGAGACCCTTCTTCTTGATGTGACGAGCACCCGCTGCAAGTTTAGCCTTGGCGCGTTTGCTTGCCCCCCTTGCTTGATTAGCATAGAGGTTTGCTATCTCCTCGAGGAGAACTAGAAACTTGTCAACATCAATCAGGTCTGTGATCGGTTTATAGGTACCATCATCATCAATATAGATGAAAGTCGCCATTCCACAAGCAAAGTGAGAACTGAGCTCTAGGTCTGGACCGCCCTTGATGAGACCAAGTGCACGACCTACAGGCATCATTGAGGGTACAGGGTACCACTCAGTTGCTGGAATCTTACCTCCAGTCTGTTCTTCAATTAGGTGAATGCAATCAGGTATCGTGATTCGCATCTCCCTACGAGAGGCGTGATCAATACGTCCTGTAATGCTCACAGGTTGGAAGTTGACACACCGCACGACATCACGATTGTCGACAGCAAATTGAATTATATCACCAAGTTGATGTTCATTAACACCACGCACAACAGTAGGTACTAACACCAAAGACTCCATACCAACTTCTCGAGCATTCTGTATAGCTTGCTTCTTCAGAGGAAGGAGGTTTGTCCCACGAGCAGCTAGGTAAGGTTCAGGAGTTACTCCATCAAATTGCATGTAGATGGTCGAAAGACCAGCATCACGAAGTTCCTGTAAGTATTCCTTGCTTTTTCCTATTCTTATCACATTGCTAGCAATCTGCACGTGACTGAAACCAAGTTGCTTCGCCCACTTGATATATTGTGGTAGATGCTTGCTGACAGTGGGTTCACCACCAGCAAATTGGAGAGCAGGAGCTGGAACGGGTAAGTTGCTGCGGAGATTCTTCATCATGTCGAAGACCTCTTGAGGTTCTGGCTCATAGATTGAACCACCTTCTGCAGCCACAGCGAAACATATCGGACAACGCAGGTTGCAACGATTGGTTACATCCAAAAGAGCTAGGGCTGTGTGCGATTTGTGTTCAGGACATTGGCCGCAGTCCTCTGGACAACCTTTCACAGTTTCAGTACGGGGGTTATCAAGTCCAACAGACTTGTACCACCATTTCTGGGCTTTCCTGAACATCTCAGCGTCGCCCCAGTAAACATCAATAAACTCACCATGATCTTCGCAGGTCTTCTTGTACATGACCTTGCCATCTTCCTCATAGAGGGTAGCAGTTATCACATGGACTTTATCATCAGTCAGGAAACATTCAGGACATATCGACTCAGTGTCGTATGGAAGCTCCTTAACGGGGTATCTCTCAACACGATACCTTGAGATTGGACCACCATCTTCATGTTTGATGGGTTTTTCGGGAATTTTCGTAATTTCATCATCAATAACCATAATTGTTCACTCCATGACCACATGGCACCACCACTAACAGGGGTGGTATTTACACGCAAGAAGGAAAATAATTAGGATATAAGCTCTTCCCGATGATTCATAGTATGTAGAGTGAGCTGTTTCTATTCCTCTTCTGTATCCGAAATTAATACATACCCTTGAGTAAAGCCACCACGTGCAAGATATTTGGAATGACGAATTATCTCGATAAGAGCGGGATCTGCTTTTCTGAGCTCGAGGAGGGCATCGATAGCTTCCTGAATATCAACTAGCTCTTCAGTATCACCGGAGAACAGAAACTCTTTTGCTTCTTCAACGATTTTTTCCCTAAGGAGTACATCGAGCTCATCAGGTCCCGCAATTCGAACGATAGGAGTTTCGCCTTTCTCACGGATAATATCCGGTATCTTATCCCGTACGAGTTTTTCATTCAAGATGACCACCCAATTCCTACTTCAGAACAAGCGCAACCTCGACCTGGTATTTTGCTGTTTCCAAGAATGCATCAACTGCGAGTTTTACTGCTCCAGGAATCTCTGTGGTCCATGGAGCCTCTGCATCTCGAGGCGTAGAATCCGTCATAGCTGAAAACGGAAGAAACTTGACATTGAATGAATCATCAAATGAAATCGTACCTAACCATTGGCCCTCACTGTTTATGATCTCATAGGTCGGAAGGAACTTTCTCATCCCCTCAGGCACAATCGCATTCCAATAGATAGACATCCCATTGAATTGCTCAGGGGCTCCAAGACCTATGTTATAGGTATCCATTGTTGCTTTTGCAGTTTCAAGTCTGTAGAGAATCCCTATACGACAGTTTAGACACTGATTGAATTCAAGTCCATCGCCTGCAGAGTTAATGTACGCAATACCGTTCTTATCGATGTTATCATCATTACAATGAACACAGAGGTTCATGCCCCATCTTACTTCAAGATGTTCGCTGAAAGGACCATTGATAAACCGATTCGCAGCTCCATCAAAGGCAGCCTTCACAGCTTCAGCCCCCTCTTGATCCATCTTCGTTCTGATAGATTTCCAAACCTGAAGGATATCCTGCCAGAGGATATTGAAAATCATGTCAGCGAGCTTGTCTAATGACCTTTCTTCAAGAGCACTCATAGCTAACACGGTACAACTCTATCAATTAAACATTGGTCGGACCTCCTGATGGTTAAAGACAACTAACCTAACGTTTTTAACGGAGGTATTAGGAGAAACCAGAGAGCGAATAGGTGAGAAAGGATGGATTGCCAAATTCACTAACTCATGTGAAAGTAATTGTAGTCCATTCTCTGATTACATGCTTGTTCGATTTTTTGAATTATATTCAAAACAAAACGGAAGGATACTGCATTTCATATCGAACAGTCATGTTGCATTAGAAAGTTACAGAGATTATCTATTCCAAGGTTGGTGATGGAAATGTTCAGACCAGTACCCAGTCAGGTTGACTTCGTTGCTCAAGAAAAGGAAATGCTCAAGCTATGGAAAGATTCACAGATCTTTGAAAAATCGAAGAAGCTCAGGGCTAATGGACCAATGTGGTCATTTCTTGACGGTCCCATCACAGCCAACAATCCTATGGGGATTCATCATGGATGGGGACGTACTTACAAAGATCTATACCATCGTTTCAAAGCTATGCAGGGATATCATACCCGCTATCAGAATGGCTTTGACTGCCAAGGTCTTTGGGTGGAGGTCAATGTAGAACGGGATTTGGGGTTCAAAGGTAAACAAGACATAGAAGAGTATGGATTGGAGAAGTTCATCATATTGTGTAAGCAACGTGTTCTGAAGTATGCAGCAGTGCAGACTGAACAAAGTATCCGACTAGGTTATTGGATGGATTGGGATAATTTAGAAACTTTACAGAAGTTACATGATGCACTTGATAAAGATCCGCTAGCAGTTACGACAATCGATGGCGTAAAAGCCCCAGTTACCGGTACAGTTGAACAACTCGTTGGAAAACTAGGTTCACCAGAGGTTGGAGGTTCATACTTCACATTCTCTGAAGAAAATAACTATACAATCTGGACTATGTTGAAGTCATGTCATGAAAGAGGCTGGATATACAAAGGTAGAGATGTAATGCCATGGTGCGCACGATGTGGAACAGGTATAAGTCAACATGAAATAGTAACCGAAGGATACCGTGAGTTAACTCATCCGAGTATCACACTAAGATTCCCACTAGTTGATCGCCCTGGAGAAAGTCTTCTTGTATGGACAACAACACCTTGGACTCTGAGCAGCAATGTTGCTGCTGCCGTTGGTCCGGATCTGACCTATGTCAAGGTGCGTCAGGGTGAGGAGGTTCTATACCTCAGTCGCGGAACTCTGCATATGTTGAAAGGAGATTATGAAATTGAGGGAGAGATACTTGGCTCAGATATGGAAGGTTGGGTCTATCATGGTCCCTTTGATGAATTACCAGCTCAAAAGGAGAGCGGTGTTGCCGGGAAACACAGGGTGATAGTGTGGGATGAAGTAGGTGAAGAGGAGGGTACTGGAATTGTCCATATCGCACCAGGTTGTGGAGCAGAGGACTTTGAACTCTCCAAGGAACTCGACCTTGTTGCCATTGCACCCCTCACAGAAAATGGAGTATTCATAGATGGTTTTGATTGGTTGTCAGGCATGAATGTGAATTCTGTCGCTCAACCAATATTTGACAACCTAAGGGAAAAAGGAGTAGCGTATAGAGTAAAGGACTATACTCATCGATACCCTGTATGTTGGAGATGTCAGGAAGAATTGGTATTTCGATTAGTAGATGAGTGGTTCATCTCAATGGGAACTAAACTAGACATTCCCTATGAAGAAGTCACTAATGAACAGAAAGACCGCAATCTGCGTTATCAGATAATGGAGGTTGTAATCAACGAAACCAACTGGTATCCTTCCTTTGGAAAAGATAGAGAGTTAGACTGGTTACGAAATATGGATGACTGGATGGTTTCCAAGAAACGGTATTGGGGACTTGCATTACCTATATGGGAATGCTCGCACTGTGGTCATTTCGATGTGATAGGTAGTAGGGAAGAACTCAAAGAACGTGCTGTCGCAGGGTGGGATGTATTCGAAGGACATTCGCCTCATCGACCATTTATCGATGAGATTGAGATAGAGTGTAGTGAATGCAACAAGAGAATGAAACGGATTCCAGATGTTGGCAACCCTTGGTTAGATGCAGGTATTGTTGCAATGAGCACAATGAGGTATAACTCAGATAGAGAGTATTGGAACAAGTGGTTCCCAGCAGATCTTATCAGCGAGAGCTTTCCTGGACAATTCAGAAATTGGTTCTATAGCCTTCTCGCCATGAGTACTATCCTTGTACGCAGAGCACCATTTAGAGATGTCTTTACATATGCCACTTTGGTTGCTGAGGACGGAAGACCAATGCACAAGTCTTGGGGCAACATGGTAGAGTTCAATGATGCCGCTGATTCAATGGGTGTAGATGTGATGCGTTGGATTTATTGTGCTCACAAACCTGAGAAGGATCTTGCTTTCGGATACCATCGTGCTGATGAAGTGCGGCGACAATTTCTTATCCCATTGTGGAATGTCTACTCCTTCTTTGTCACATATGCCCTCATGGACGGATGGGTTCCCAGATCTGATAACAAAATGTCTCTTAGTTTAATGGACAAGTGGATACTCTCAAGGATGAATGAAGTCATTCGCGAGGTCACAGATTCTTTGAATTCTTATGAACCGAATATGGCAACAGCTGCTGTGACACGCTTCATAGACCATCTGAGTAATTGGTATCTACGACGAAGCCGTCGGCGCTTCTGGGCTGAGGCGGGTGCAAGCGATGATGTTGACGCAGATAAGAATGCAGCTTATGATACATTGTATCGGGTTCTAGTTACTCTCTCTAGACTGCTTGCACCATTTACGCCATTTGTATCAGAAGTGATGCACCAAAATCTAACACGAAGTGTTGATTCAGGAGCACCAGAGAGTGTTCATCTTTGTGATTGGCCCCTAAGTGATTCTATTGATGATGAACTTAACAATGAAATGGCGTTTGTTCTCCGATTAGTGTCACTAGGCCATGCAGCAAGAAACCAAGCTAACTGTAAACTTCGTCAACCACTATCTGAAATTGCGTTTGCTGTTGGATTAGACAATGAACAAGATATAATCACGCGTTATGCAGATTTGATAAGCGATGAACTGAACGTCAAGAATGTTCGCTTGATGGATGTTACCGCAGAGGTAGTTAGATATCAACTCAAGCCACTCCCAAAGCAGTTAGGCCAGAAATATGGCTCCCGTTTCCCAGTACTTAAAGATGCAATCTTAAGTCTGGATCCACGTGCAGCATCGATGCGGCTTCAGAATGGTGAATCTATAGAAGTGTCATTGAATGGGGACAAGTTCGATATTTTACCAGAAGAAGTCGATGTGATTGTTGAAGCGAGAGAAGGTTTTTCGACTGCCTCGGAGGGGTCCTACCTTGCAGCCCTGACGACAGAAGTAACACACGAACTGAAACTGGAAGGTTTGGCTCGTGAATTCGTGCGACGTGTCCAAAACCTCCGTAAGTCAGCCGATCTCAACGTTAATGACAGAATCGAAGTGCAATATAGTTCCAGTGAATTAATGGCTGAAGCAGTTGAGTTTCATGAAGCGTACATCTCAGAGGAAACACTAGCTAGAAGCTTGACACAGGCGAAAAAACCCTCTGGACACTACCAAGAAGAATATGCATTTGGCGACGAAAAACTTGTAGTAGCGATATCCTCTAGTGAAAAATAGGAATTCCACAAGGAGATGTAGGGTCTATATTGGATCACAATGAACTAGGTTTTCTCAAGAGCACCTCAATTAGAGTATGAAAGAATTCTGCATTCTCTTTAAGAGATTCTATTGAAACCCATTCGTTTGCTCCATGAACATTGTCACCCTTTGGACCAAAATCAAAGAGGTCTGCTCCCTCTCTAGCGAAGAAGCGAGAGTCAGATGCCCCAAAACCTTCAACGACTCTGTATGGAATACCCTCTTTTTCAAGTGCCCAACGAGCCGCCCTGATGAGTCTTGAGTCAGGATCACTGTTGACATAACCAATACCTGCATGAACAGTGAGTGAAAACAAATCCACCCGGTCTCTGAGAGAAGCTTGGAATGCAGCCTTGACAGCATCGCCATCATTCGTCATAGAGCGGAGATCAACATAGAGAGTCCACAAGTCATTCTCTTTTGTCAGAACGTTAGGACAGATATTGGTCCCCATGTCTGATGGTTCAGTTGGAAACGCGACCCTTGTTATAGGTAACAAAGACCTCATTAGGTCGGTTAAAGAGGCATCATAGGAAAATTCCGGACCTGACTCATCTGGATGGATTATATCCATCTCGACCCAGTCAGGCACAACATTGCCTTTCAGGAAAGCCCCGCGAACAGTTTCAATCACTGTCAAAGGATTAAGATCAAGATATTTCGATGCTGCAATCATCGCATGCCTATCAACACCGAATCGCAGGTAAGCGCTGTGTCTCGTATTGCTGCCAAAAGTTTCTGTTTCCACCCTCACAGTTTCTTTCCTACCT
Organism: uncultured archaeon; assembly: GCA_964590575.1. Taxonomy (GTDB): domain Archaea; phylum Asgardarchaeota; class Thorarchaeia; order Thorarchaeales; family Thorarchaeaceae; genus SMTZ1-45. The sequence goes on along the minus strand of CAZPWM010000030.1, from coordinate 8,002 downwards.
TTGATCTTCTCTATTCTTTCCTTCACTTTTATTATAGTAGGTAAAATATTCCTTCTTCTGTGGATAATGTCGTGCCCATTCCCATCTGCAACAACAATATAATCTGGAAAGAGACCCTGCTTCTTCATATACTCCTTCAGCACTCCTGCACCTTGACGACCACCTATCTCTTCATCACCAGAAGTAGCAATCATGACTGTGCATGGAAAATCCGACTCAACAAGTTTCTCTGCGAGAAGTAAGAGGGAAACAATGTTCCCCTTGTCATCACAAGTCCCCCGACCATATGCTTTATCGCCATCGACCTTCAGTTTCAGGGGGTCACTGTTCCAGCCCTCACCGAATGGGACAACATCGAAATGTGCCAAGAAGAGGATCTTGAACTTGCCATGACCCCTTCGTGCAAAAGCTGTCGTATATCCTTCTGACTCCAGAATTTCTGTATGAAAGCCAAAATCGCGTAGAATACTATTGATGTATTCGGGGCATTCTCGTGGAGCTTTCATTTCATCATTATTTCTTGTGTCAAAAGCGATTAGGGTCTCTAGAAGTTCAACTGGATCTAACGTCATCTCTATCAAGAGGAAAGCATACTAGGTGAGTCAAAAATCTATCCACTCAGGTGGATGTTACAAGAAAAAACTTGGTCAAGGGACAATCAAGAAACTGCCCCTTGAGACTTTGACACCGTTTAGGTTCGTTTGTAAATCCATCTGTTCCATGAGCTTAAGCTTGGCATCTCTTCGGGCATCTTCTTACGAGCTCGAATCTCAAGGATGATCTCTTCCTGCAATTTTGTGGGTAAAGATTCAAATCCGCGAAACTCGTAACCAAAGAAGCTTCGACCAGCCGCAGCGCTCCTGAACTCGTCAGCAATACCGATGGTTTCTGCTGTAGGTAGAGTGCCCTTAATAGCGACTACATCTTCTTCGCCCTCAATTGTGACAATCTGACCTCTGTGCCCAGTCAGAACTTTGATGATTGCGCCTTGTGTGTCAGGGGGGGTCTTTATGTCAGCATTGAGAACAGGTTCGTAAAGTCCTGGTACACCTGTTAGGAAACCCATATTCAGACCAGCGCTGACCATTGTTGCAACCTCGTTGTATCCAGTATGCGCAGGGTCATTGTGAACTGTTGCATCAGTCAGTACTACCTTCACACCCATGATTGGCTCCTTCGCAATTGGACCTCCATCGATGAATTCTCTGAACGTAGTTTCTAGGTAGGAGTAGATTCGGTCAAACCTTTGGACACCACTCATCGCATCAACTAGCATCGAGGATTGGTAGATGTCTAGAATCTTCCGTGCCTCTTTCGCATCCCAACCAGCTTCATCTCGAAGAATGGCTGCACGCTCACGGTCAGGCATATCGGCAGTGATTCTCTTCTTTTTGATGAGTTCAACTGTCTTGTCATCGAGTGGTTCCAGATACATTCGAATTCTGTTGTGACCGTTTGGTGACTTAGTGTGAAACTCGTCACCTCTCTGGGTCATCTTCTCACGGTAGACAATGATTGGTTCAGACACCCTAATCTTTACCTGTTCGTTAATTCTCTTAGTAAGAATTTCAATTTGGAGTGGGTCAATACCATCTAGGCGGTATTCGCCAGATTCTTTATCGTGGAAGAATCTCGCAGTGGGGTCGGCCATGATCCACTTTGAAACAACCTCACCGAGCTTCGCAATCTCTTGAGGATCAACTGGCTTAATGCTCCGGCTTACAACAGGTTCGCTGACATATTCAATGGCTTCAAACCCTTTCATATCAGAACCTGGAGTGACAAAGGACTCGCCACTAGGGCACATGAATCCAAATACTGAGAACAGATTGCCTGCAGGCACCTCATCCATGTCTAGAATATCAGTAATCTCTTGGACACCCAGTCGCTTCACCTTAGCGTTCTGACGCATATTGACTAGAGAAATTTCTTGGCCAGATTTGATTGTACCAGAGAACACTCTACCAATCAGAGTTGGTCGCTTGCTCTTAGGGTCGACAAATATCTTGGTAATCATCCCACAGAGAGGTCCGTTAGGATCAACATCTAGAAGCGCTTTTCCTTCTGGGCTGTCCAAATCACCTTTCCAGATTCTTGGAATCTTGTACTTTTGAGCCTGTTGTGGGTTTGGTAAGTGTTTGACAATCATCTCGAGGAGAGCCTCATCAAGTGGTAAGTTATCTCTCAGCCACCTTTCATCGCCCTCGTTGTACTTCTCAAAAACAACGGTTGGTTTGATGTCTCTCTTCTCCAAAGTCTTCATTGTGAAAGCCCAACCAGTCTTCGCACTTCCGATTGCTACACTTCCATCCTGGAAACTGACTCTCCAGTCCAGAGCGTACTCCTTTGGTGCGACTTTCTTGATGAGCTCGTTAACTTTCGCGATAATGATATCAATGCGTTCATAGACCTTCTTTGGTGGTAGCTTCAACTCGTTGATGAGTCGATCGACTTTGTTAATGAAAAGCACTGGCTTGCAAGCTTCTGCACCAACTGCTAGCCGAATATTTGTTTCAGTTTGGGTCATGACGCCTTCCAACGCATCTACAAGAATGACTGCACCATCGCTGGCACGTAGAGCTCTTGAGACCTCACCTGTGAATGATAGGTGGCCTGGAGTGTCAGACAGTTGAACAAGATACTCTTCTCCATCTACCTCGAAGTTGAGCAGTACAACAGAGGTGAAGATTGTGATACCTCGCTCCTGCTCCTCTTCATCACTGTCAGTCATCAGTGCCTGTCCTGCTGCAGCATCACTCATGAGTCCTGCACGACGCATCAGATAGTCTGTTGTAGTAGTTTTTCCATGATCAATATGAGCACTGATCGATATGATTCTCTTGTGCGCATAATCGTCTGATAGGATGAGCCTCTTGATAGCTTCCGGCTCTTTAATCTTAACCATAAGGAATTCTCCTTGTTGCTTAGTGTGTTGTCCCCTCGCGTTTCTATTTGATAGCATATCCCCAACAGTCTATTATCACACGAGAGAACTCGTCGGGGTCACCATCGGCCTCACCAGTGGCTAGCGCGACTTCGCGAGTGGATGATTAAAAGTATTTCGTCATGACCTTTCATACTAGTAAATATAGCAACTAGCGCTAGAGCGAGTTGGAAGAATATTCCTAGGAATCATCGATCACACTTATCGATGTGCTATGACCATCATTCGTTCTGAGTTTGCTTCATAGGGAAGTCGCGGGAGGCTATGTTGTCCATATAGCTCGATCTTTGTGAATCCAATCTCCTCGAGCATCTCTCGAATCTCAAGGGCTGTGTACATTCGGATGTCATTGTTTGCCAGAGCATCTTGGTCCATCATCACAATGCAGTCGTTTTCCGTGTCTATGAATATGGCAGGTCTGCCAGTGAGGACGCCAGCTCGAGCATCAAAGACATGAGGTTCATTCAACAAGAACCCACCCTCGAGTTGAGTCCAAGTTTTCTGGAACGTTGGTAAATGGTAGGGGTTCATGAGATCCAACAATAAGCAACCACCTTTCTGCAAGGCATCATATGCATCTTTCAATACGAGCTTGTTTTCCTGATGGTCAAAGAAGCCAAAACTATGGCTCAATAGTACCGCTGCTTTGAACCGTGGTTCGAAGGACATATCACGCATGTCGCCAACATAGAAGTTTATCTCAACCTGCTCGTCTTTTGCCTCCTGCTTGGCAACATCGATGAGAGACTGCGCTATGTCAAAAGCTGTCACCTTGAGACCTCGCTTGGCAAACTCAATAGAATGACCTCCTGCACCACAGGCAATATCAAGAATCTCATCACCCTTCTTGAGGTTTAGGGCTTCGATAATGAATTTCGCAAGAAGTTGATCGAACTGCTCAATCCCCTGAATTGCTCGTCGATGCTGGACTCTGAAAATCTCAGCCCAGAATTCGTTCCAACCTCGTTCTACCTTGTCCATGAGTCGCACATCCGGTAGATGTTGTGATTGGATTCGGATATGAAGATTGTCATGGAGTGTTGAAATAATATTGAACTTTGGATAGGGATTGATTCCTAGAGAAAGAGAAATTGGAGAAGGGGTTTTGAGTATCCGCCGGGAGGGACGCAGACTCAGATAGGAAACTCATAATGAGAATCGTTAAGTCCTTCTCCACTTGAAATGGAGGTATGGTAACTATAAAAAGAATGTGGTATTGAATAAAAGCGGATTTTTTCGCATTTTTCGAACATATTTTCCATTTATCGACTTTCTAAAGGGTGGTTTGATGAGATAAATATCAAAATTCACTCCAATTTTTAGCAATCAAGTCCCCAAAGTTGAACAATATTACCGAAATCCCATCTTAATGTTAATGGGAGGTCTGATTATAACCACCTATCGTATTAGGTTGAATCTGATGATTGAGGAAAGATGGTAGCTCCGCCAGGATTTGAACCTAGGTCAGCGAGGCCAGAACCCGCCATGCTGGACCACTACACCACGGAGCTATTGGCTCGAGAGTTACTCGCGGCGTTTTTCATCTTTTCGGTTGTGCGTGTCAATTATGACGCCTTATTTATTAGCATGCGCGCGTTAACCTACTGGGATTTAGATATGCCATTCTGGTCTGAACTCTCAAACGGGAACTTCGGGAAAGCAGCTCGTGAGACCGAGATTATTGTCATGGTTACAGGTGCTCTTGAAGCACATGGCAAACATCTGCCGCTCGGGACTGATTCAATGCTTCCAAATTATTTGGCGCAGAAGGTTGCTGAGAAGACAAAAGCCATTGTCCTTCCAACAATACCATTTGGTGAGAGTTGGGATTTCGACCAGTGCGATGGTACTGTATCCATCCAACCAGATGTGTTAGTTAATTACTATAGATCGGTTATGAATGCAGTCTTCAAACATGGGTTCCGATACATTGTCGCATTAAATGGACATGGTGGAAATGATCCGATTATCCGACAGGCAGCAAAGAAGGCTACCCGGAAGGGGGAGCGAGTGGTCATCATCGTGAATTGGTGGAGAGACTTGGCTAAATCCATACGGGAGATTGTGGAGGAAACCCCAGGGGGACATGCTGCAGAAGATGAAACCTCTGAAATGATGCATGTTCGCCCGGACTTGGTAGACATGTCTGTTGCAGAGGCTCACCGTGTTGAAACTAAGTTCACTATAATCTCAGGAACTTATAGAGGCGAGCTTCTCCCATCTGCTATGTACGGAGATCCTAGAAAAGCCTCTGAGGAGAAAGGCAAACTTATCATGGAACAAGCTGAGGAAGAACTGTTAGAGCTCATAACCCAATTGGGAAAAGGAATTCTTCCTGTCAAGAAAGGTTAGATACCCACCTTGAAAATCAATGCATCTCGAAGGACACGCTGAAACATTCTCAGAAGGTTTTTCCCTTGTGTGGCAATGGTATCGAACACTGGATAACCATCAAGGTCAAGCATCTGCACCATGTAATCAAGAGGCAAAGCATTCGGGAGGTCCCTCTTGTTTAATGCGACTATGATAGGAAGAGTCGCCATCCTATCAGTACCTAAAGCAATTCTCAACTCTTGTATTGAAGCGAGGTTCTCATTCATTTGTTCAGGTGTTGAATCAGCCATGAAGATAATACCATGACAGTCCCGTAAAACTTTGATTCGTTGACTAGCATGTCGTCTCTGTCCAGCAACAGTGAATACATCGAAAACTATTCGCTCGCTTGCAGTCACAGGAACAAAATCAAAGAAAGTTGTACGACCAAGCTCATCAGAGATCTCTACTAGCTTCCCCTTTGCTAGAGACCGAACATTGGCAAATAACCATCTCAAAGCAGTTGTTTTGCCAGAGAGAGAAGGCCCGTAGAATACAATCTTAATGTGTATCCGGCCTAATTCATCACGTTTCAAGACTTGACCAGGTACAATTTCAGCAGCACTTTGAGGTTTGATACTAGCGCGCCGGGCGTGTTCAGCAGTGGTCGCAGGATCGAAACTGACATCTTCACTTGTAGCAATCAAAGTTCCCATAGGTCGAGATGTCGGTTCAACTGTTACAGGTTCCCTCGTAGCTACGCTAGCATCAGCACTAGATTTGGCTGGTGGTTCTTCTTCCTCTTTAGGCTTTTTCGAGCGGCCTGTGAACCTGCGTAACACGGACAAACGCTCCTCCAAACCTTACGGTGATAAATGAATCAGATAAATCTTGGGGGGGTTTCATCCGCAGTGAACTTTATCAACAAGAAACAATTCGAATGACATATTATGAAGGAATTGATTGACCCGAAATTCATCTCTGGACAGTGGCCCACATTGAGAGAGATGACATATCTGAATAATGCCTCAACCGGTATTCCACCATTGAACACATTCAATGCTATGAAAGAGTATTTGGACAATAAGGTAAAGGCTATCGGAAAATTCGAAGATACCCTCAAAGCCTTCAAGGAGATACGTCAACTCCTTGCGCTCCTTCTGGGTGGCGATTACAGCCAATATGCATTTGTGCCTAGCACAAGTGAGGGAATTAACTCCCTAGCTCACAGTATTGATTATCCAACTGGTTCGAATGTGGTTATTTGTGATTTGGAATTCCCAGCTAACTATGTGCCTTGGCAGAATGCAAGCAAACTGTATGGCTTTGATCTCCGGGTTGTCAAGTCCGAGGAAGGCGCTGTTTCGCGTGATGCATTCTCAAACCAGGTAGATGAAAACACCAAGGTAATTGCTGTTAGTCAGATACAATTTGGTTCTGGATTTAGGTCTGACCTGAACCAACTTAAGAAGCTCGCACATGAGAATTCTGCGCTTCTCTCGGTTGACATTATTCAAGCTGCGGGATGTTTCGACACAGATTTGGCAAAGATAGGAGTAGATTTTGCAACAGGCCAAGCTGCAAAATGGTTGTTAGGACCAGTTGGAGCTGGGTACATCTACGTCGGACAATCAGTGATGGATAAACTCAATCCACGGTTTATTGGATGGTGGGGTGTCGAGGAACTAATGGATTTTGAGTATTATGAGCGGACTCCGCTTCCAGACGCACGGAAATTTCAGGTCGGATCACCAGCGATGATTGCATATGTTGGGTTATTGGAATCACTAAGAATACTACTTAAAATTCCAGGGAGAATCAGAGAGAGAGTAGCCTTGGATAATGCCGACTATTTCCGGAAGCAACTCTCTGAAATCAATATCCCATTCTACGATTTTGGTCCAAATCACAACTCAGCAATCGTATCATGCAAACCGCAGGATGTAGAGGAGATACATAAGGAACTAATGAAGAATAAGATACATTGCTCTGTTCGAAATGGTAGATTACGGGTATCACCGCACTTCTACAACAACTATGATGAGATTGACAGAATTATCGGATATCTAAGGTGATTACATGCTTGACCAGATAACAGACTCCATCTATTTCATATTAAGTCGCTCATTCGACTCAAACATCACCTACATCAAGTCAGGGGATCATGAAGTCTTGATAGATGCAGGAACAGGTTTGTATGCGTCGGCACTTGATAAAGATCTCCAGACACAAGGTTCATCGCTTGAATCTATCACGGATATCGTTCTTACTCATTCTCACATTGACCATATTGGAGGTGTCATCCCTCTTTTGGAAAGAGGTTCTCCTAAGCTCTACCTTCATAAAGCAGAAGCAGAACCCATCAATCATGGTGATATGAGTCACACGCTTGGAGACACGTTCGGAGCAGACCTGCCACCGTTCAAAATTGACGTTCTCCTTGAAGAAGGAGATTTGATTGACTTTGGTGAAATAAAACTACATGTCTTCCATACGCCTGGACATTCTGCAGGAAGTATAGTGATGAAGGTTGAAGACTCAGGAATCCTGTTTACAGGAGATACTTTGTTTCCCGGTGGAAGTTTCGGAAGAGTAGATTTCCCTACTGGTAGTCCAGTGAAGCTTGTAGAGTCACTCAAACGCATTTCAGAGATGGACTTTGAAATCGGTCTTCCCGGTCATATGAACGCCATGAAATACAACGCTCGACATTCCGCATTATCATCTTATCAGATTGCAAAGAAT
>CAZPWM010000029.1:0-35658 GCA_964590575.1 uncultured archaeon | reverse complement strand
CAGGCAGTTTGAGTCTCCGGCAAACTGACGGTGACTAGATTACGTGCAGCATTCAAATCTCGGTCGATTCGTATTCCACACGCTTCGCATACATACTCTCTCTCTGAGAGTGATAATTCCTTCTTCCTGTTCCCACAGTTAGAACAGGTCTTTGATGAAGGATAGGTTCTTGATGCGACGACGAGTTGTGATCCATACCACTGACATTTGTACTCCAGCTGTCTTCTGAACTCGTACATCCCCGCATCTGCAATGGCTCTTGATAACTTCCTATTCTTCATCATTCCTGACACATGCAAGTCTTCAATCACTATTGTGCCGTGGCTTTTGGCAAGATAGGTCGTCAACTTGTGAAGCGTGTCCTGTCTGATATAGGAGGTCTTCAGATACATCTTGGCAAGTCTGAGCTTTACCTTTTCACGGTTCTTACTCCCCTGTTTCTTCCTAGATAGACTCCTTGATAATCGTTTCAATTTCTTAAGTCGTCTTCCTAAGGCTCGAGGATTTGGGAAGGTTGTTCCATCAGAGAGCGTTGCCAGAGTCTTTATCCCAAGATCCACGCCTACTTTTGGTCCTTGTATTGACGTAGGGTCGGCTAGTTCTTCCTCTACAGTAATGGATACAAACCATCGGTCAGCGCTTCTCCTCACTGTGACAGAAAGAATTCGTCCATTATGGTATCCCTCTCTCTTCTCCTTAACCCGTACTTTTCCTATCCGGGGGAGTTGAAGATATCCCCCTTCGAACCGTATGGTCCCTGTCATTCTGAAAGAATCTTGCACACCTCTTCTCTTGAATTTGGGAAATCCTACACTCTTCCCCGTCCTCCTACCTCGATAGAAATTTCGGAAGGCTTTATCTAGGTTTCTAAGGGCTTCTTGTGGGGCACACTTCGAACATTCATACATCCATGGAAAGCAAGTCTTCTTCAGTCTGTTTAGTTTTTTGTGTTGTTTCATAGCGTCAGTGAATTGGCCTGTTCCCTGATTGCTCTTGAAGAGCATGATTCGTTGTTCAAGACCCCAGTTGTAAGCAAAACGAGCTACTCCTGCATGCTGGAAAAGAGATGATTTCTGTGAATTGTTAGGGTCAAGTTCATATCGATAAGCTTTGTGAACCAACATCAGAGTCATGAAGTAGTGATTGTGAAGGAATAAAAGCTCATACAAATACCTTCATTCAACAAATAATCGTTAGCTGATGTCCATCTTTGTCCGAGTTTTTGGTAACAGCTCCAAACCTTTTTCTTCACTTTGCGTTGCTTCGGGCATGGGAAGTTATAATTTATGTCACAGATAACATTTCTAGGCTCTTGCCGCGAAATTGGTCGGTCAGGGTTCTTTGTTGAGCAGAACGACGAAAGCGTCTTAGTGGATTATGGTGTGAAGTTTACAGAGCCTCCTTCATTTCCAGATATGATTCCCACAGGCGGATTACAGGGCGTTGCACTGACACATGCTCACTTGGACCATTCGGGAGGAATTCCGCGGATACTTGCTAATAGTGAGGCATCATTATTTTGCACTCCAGCCACTCGTGATTTGAGTATCTTACTACTTCGTGACATGTTTAAGATCTCTAGAGGTCCGCTACCATTCACACTCAAGGATGTTGCTCTTGTAAAACGACAATGCCAAGCAACAGCATACGAAGAAACGGTCCCACTGGGACATCATTTTGAGATGACCCTCTTCAATGCAGGTCATATCCCTGGAAGTTCAATGGTTTCAGTCAGAGCAAATGGTAAGAGGATTTTGTTCACAGGAGACTTCAATGCTATAGAATCTCAACTCACTCCTGGTGCTAGAAAGAACCTTCCAAAACACGATATTGTTGTAACCGAGAGTACCTATGCGCGGCGAACCAATCCCAATCGAGAAGATATTGAAGTTGCTCTTATGGACTCGGTGATTGAAACACTGGAACGCGGCGGTACAGTCCTGATACCAGCCTTTGCAGTGGGTCGAAGTCAGGAGATAATGTGTATCCTTGAACGAAATGGCCTACCACAGAAATACCCAATTTATGTAGATGGAATGGCTCGAGGAGTGAATGATATTCTTGTGAAGCATCCGGAGTACCTTCAGAGTCCTCAAGCTTTCCAGCGTGCTGTCAAGCGATCCCACATCATTATCGACAATCGAGACCGCGCAAATGCGGTAAAGAAGGGTGGAGTAATAATTTCACCTGCAGGGATGCTAAAGGGAGGCGCATCACATCTTTATTTCAAGATAGTTCATGATGACCCGAAGAACTCCATTATTCTGGTGAGTTACCAAATTCCTGGTACCCCTGGAGCAGAATTACTAGCAACACGAAAAGTCACTGTTGGTGGAAGATTATTCGAAGTGACTGCTGATGTCCTTCAACATCATCTCTCGTCACACTCTGACTCAAAGGGTATGCTGGATATGCTATTGAAAATCCCTGGGGAGCCGAAATTCTACATAGTCCATGGTGAGTCTGAATCATGTGACGCACTAGCTGAGAGATTAGAGCGACGAAAACGTGTGGCTCATGTTCCAGAAATAAATGAGTCTGTTGAGATTTAGGATTTCTCGTTACCGGATCTAGCCTCAATAACCTGACACTTGACCTGCTGGAGAATCTCCTCTGCCTTCTGAGGCTCAACAATGAGTGTATAGAGATAACCCTTAGTACGGAGCTTGAGCTTGACTTGATCTTTGCTTCTCTTAACACGACACTCCTCTGCATCCTCACTCATTTCGAGGAATTTGTCAACATCATGGATTTGTTTTGGCATTGTTAAGCACCATACTATTGTTGTAATGTGGTGGGCCGGGAGAGATTCGAACTCTCGATTTCCGCCGGTTTCAGCCGGGACCCAATCCATGGAACTCCAAGGAATTCAAATGAGTCCTGCTTGTGAAGGCGGCATCATAACCAACTAGATCACCGGCCCCCATTTTGGCGTAACCCGCTAAGAACTACTTCTTGGCTCGCCTCTTTGGTCTGAGGTCCTTTGTCTTACATTTTCTGCACTTCTTTGCCTTCATTGGGTTAGTTGCTCCACAATATCGGCAAATGGACTTGTACAGCTGATAGTGCTGTGCTAGCCTACGTTTTTCGATGTCAGCTACTGGCATCCTTTAGACCTCATATCATTGAAGGCAAACAGAGTAGTTTCTAGTTAGCCCGCTCGGCTTTCCAGCTGTGTTGTGTTTTAAAAGCTTGTGCTCGTTCCACAAAAAGATTCCATGAAATGCTTTACAACGCTTCTTTTAGGAGCCTTGCAACATCACTTGGCTTGTCTGCCACTGCGATGCCTGCATCCTTCAGAGCCTTGATCTTCGCGGCTGCTGTTCCTGAACTTCCACTTATTATGGCACCCGCGTGTCCCATACGCTTTCCGGGGGGTGCAGTCCTTCCTGCAATAAACCCAACCACTGGAAGATCATACTCTTCCTTGATATAGGCTGCAGCTCGTTCTTCAGCGTCTCCACCAATCTCACCTACTAAGACAAGCGCCTTAGTGTTCCTATCCTCCTTGAACAGTTTTACAGCTTCAATTGTTGTGAGTCCTACACATGGATCGCCGCCTAGACCAAGTGCTGTTGATATTCCAATCCCTGCATTGGTCATTCCGGCTGCAATCTCATATGTCAATGTTCCACTACGTGACATGAGTCCAACATCACCATGAGAAAAGACATGACCTGGCATTATCCCAACCTTCTGTTTTACACCAGGCGTAATAACTCCTGGTGTATTTGGACCAATCACTGTGATTCCTTTTGCCTTAGCAGCGTGAATTACACGAATCTCGTCTTTAACAGGCACATGTTCGGTAATCAGGACAACTGGGTTTAGGTTCGCTGCTATGGCTTCAAGAGCAGCATCTCCAGCAAATGGAGCTGGAACGAAGATGATCGAAGCATTTGCTTTCTGAGCCTCTTTTGCTTCAATAACGCTATCATAGACTGGTACGCCATTGACATTTTCTCCAGACTTGCCAGGCGTCACTCCAGCGACTATCTTTGTTCCATAGGCTTGCATTGCAGCAGAGTGGAATGTTCCCTGGCCACCAGTGATCCCTTGAACTATGACCTTAGTGTCCTTGTCAACAAGAATTGCCATCTATGCTACCTCCTTCACAAGTTCAACCACCTTTGAAGCTGCTTCCTCCATCGTCTTGAGGAAAGGTATCCCTGCGTTTTTGAGTATCTCTTGACCCTCTTCTTCGTTAGTTCCTACCATACGAATCACCATGGGTGCAGTGATATCCCCATCATTCCTTGCGGCTAGAATGCCCTTAGCAACCTCATCACATCTTGTGATACCTCCCATTATGTTGACTAGGATTGCTTTCACCTTAGGATACATCAAAACAATCTCTATCCCTCTCTCAACTCTCTCAGCATCTGCTCCACCTCCAAGATCAAGAAATGTACTGGCTTTTCCTCCAAAGAGTGATACTGCGTCCAATGTTGCCATTGTAAGACCTGCACCATTGCAGATGCATGCGATGTTTCCCTCAAGTTCAACATAAGCCATATCATTTTCAGTGGCTAATCTCTCACGTTCATTCTGCTCAACAGGTTCACGTTTGAGCTTCTCAATGATAGATTTGTGTCTGAAGAGCGAGTTGTCATCGATATTCAGCCTTGCGTCTGCAGCGTAGAATTTACCATCCTTGGTTAGAATGAGCGGATTGATTTCAGTTAGTTCAACATCATAAGCCTCGACAATATTCCAGAGCTTCAGGAAGAAGCTACCAAGCTGATTGATTTGCTTGCCCTTGAAACCCATTGCTATTGCCATCTGACGAGCTTCAAAGGGCTGAAAACCAAGACTTGGTTCAACGTACATCTTGATGATCTTGTCCGGACTTTCCTCAGCCAGTTCTTCGATTGACATCCCTCCAGCTGCACTACCGATTACGACATACTTCCTTTCATTCCTGTCAATCGTAATCCCCGCGTAGATTTCCTGTTCAATGTCTAGTTTTTCCTCGATTAAGACGGCTTCTACAGGGAGGTCGTTGATACGCATCTTAAGAATTTCTTCAGCGAATTTTTCTGCTTCCTGCGGAGTATCTGCGAATTTAACACCTCCTGCTTTTCCTCGCTTACCTGCGAGTACCATTGCCTTTACGACAACAGGTTTTCCAACCTCTGATGCTCGCTCCTTTGCCTCTTTTGGAGTCATAGCAACCCCTCCCGGAGGAGTTGGCATATTGAAGGCTCGGAAGATATCCTTTGCCTCATGTTCAAACAATTTCATTGATCAATCACCGCAGTGGATTCAATACTGTCCAAGACTAAGCCGCCACGAGTCTACCTACGTAAAAATGTTACCTCACGGACTCTAATAATAGAAACAGACTTTCTTCAAGATTCTTGCTCTCTTCTCTCGCACCATGCTTGGAATCTAAGAGTTTAAGGATGATTGAATTAGCGTACTCCAGCTCTTCCAAGCAGTTCTCAACAATACCCGGCATGTCTTCTTCACATAGGATGTCTTCAATACTCTTTGCTGGCAATTTACTTAACACACGCGTCACAACTTCTTTCGGAATAGTAGTCCGAGCCAACACAATATTCCGCAGTATAGTCTTCAAGTCGCTCTTTTTATCAGCAATTGCCTTCATCACCCGTTTTGCATCCTTCACAGGTACTCCAAGAACAGATACGTCTGCTCCCAGTTTAGTGCATCGTGTGCTTTTTTTATCGCGAATAATTAATCCATCCGCCTCTAGCTCATCATATACTTCAAGTCCTCGGAGAGCCTGCAATATCACACCTGCGGCATAGGGTTTGGTGCCTTCCTCATTGAGTGCATATCTTGCGAATTTTATCAGATGTTTACAGAGTCTGTGTTTTCTAATTCCTTGATATTTCCACGACTCACAGGAGCATGAAACACCATCTTTTGCCCTCAATGTTGTATAATGCCAAATCTCTCTACTTCCACTGTGCACAAGACCTTCTATCTTATCTGGTCGAACTGAAACAAGCTTGACACTCTTATCAGGTATCTCTTTTGCTTTTGAAACGGTAGCTCTTGTAGAACGGAGTGTAAGTAGGTTCTCCACAGCTGCTTCATCTTGCCTTTCAGTCTGTCTAATATCTGTTACAAGACTACTGCTTCCCCAGAATGTGCGATCGATTATTGAGAAGGGGTCTTCATCTTTCTTAGATTTTCCGCATAACTGTCTCAACACTAAATCCTGCACATTCTCAGTTTCATCCATTACACTGCCTACTTCACCTAGCCTCAGCCTCAAATTGCCTTTCGCATCTTTCTCGAAATACTTTGCAATCACTCGGATTCTTTCTGATTCGTTGTCAACCACAACAATGCCAAATGCCTCATTGTCAATCCCCCTTCTTCCCGCTGCTTCAAGAACATCACTCAGCTGCCAATCAGACAATATTGTAACTGCATCTTCTTGAGATATTTCCTTTCCATACTCTTGCATAAAAACACTCATCAGAAATACAACCGTAGCTCGTAATCCACTTGCAATAGCAAAACGAGTTGGCATTACAATAACTGGTAGTAGTCCTTCCTCCCATGCCTCTGAGAGCAATCTCCTTTGAACAATTCCAACTCCTCGATGGATAAAAGCAACTCCCTTAGATATTGCTTGGCTCAGCTTTACAGTGGTTTCACATTGTGGATACTTTCTCTTAATGTCTTGTGCAAGATGTTTGAGATCATCTCTATGTTCTGGTGATAGTCTTAGACTAATAGCTGTTGTCTTACTGCCTTTTTTAATACCTGCGAGTTCGAGCGCTAGATCTTCACAGGTGGTAATATTTGAACAGAGTATCATCACTTGCCCCTGACGATAGGTGACAAACTCTGTTAGGTCTGCTAGTGAATCATCTGAGGATTCAAAGGTCTTCACACTGAAAATCATTTTCATGTCAGTCTTAGGGTCCTCTACGATTTCTGCGCTCAACCATTTACTAAGCTCATCCATGTCCTCAAGAGGTGGACAAATAGCCACATACTGAATATCTGTCCTGCCCAATAATGTAACAAGAACTGTTTCGAGCCGTGCTCCAATATCTGGCTGACCAATCAAATCTAACCGATCAACCAACACAAAGACCACTCCTTCAAGAATATCCGGATTGACTTGTGAAGCAATGTCCAGTGAAGTATAGGTCCCAACTATAACTCTGCCAGAGCTTGCACTCTTCCGTGTTGCAGTCCTTCTCAGGCTGATATCTGAAGCCTCGATGCCTAAACGAAGACATTTCTGGCTTATTGTTCGAAATCGTTTTTCTGCTTGATGCGGATTTGGACAAAGAACAACAGCTCTTGCTCTATGATCCGAAGCAACGCGATTTAGAAGTGCAACCTCTCCTATCAGATAGGCTTCATCATAGTCATATGTTACGAGAATCTGACTGGTTCTTCTCATTATTCCTTGAGAAACTGAGGCGGACTGAAATCTAGTGAGTGTGGCAAGTCCTTGCCGTCTGAGCAATTCCAACAAACGGGGTGCGACCTGCTGGCGCTCTAGTTCCTTCAAGGTGCTCAATTATTCCCGCTCCGTCAAATGCGCATAAGGTGATATGAGGATATAGTATATCCTCCTATTAGATTTATGTACGGCTGGTCAAAATACCGTAGAGCCAGTCCAAAAATGCACAACTTGCATGGTCCCTCTGTATCCCTGCAAAGTATGTATAACAGACCCTCCAATGACAATCTTACACAGACACATACAAAGTCTCAAAAGCATCTATCAAGATTCTAACACATAATCAAGTGAGGTACTGTGAAAACAGTCCTCTCCATTGAGGTTTGAATGGTCATGGCTTTCGTAGCTACCACTGATTCATCTTTTAAAATCATATTGAAGAAGGACTTCAAAATTAAACCTGAATCAACCTTCATCTGTGGATTTCACGGTTTGGGCGAAGTAGGTTTCTTGAGCACCGCTCATCTGACTCGCACTTTAGAGGCTGAACGCATTGGTTTCATCAAGAGCGATATGCTTCCACTCTTTGTTTCAATGGAGAATGAACGCCTTGTTCTACCATTTGAGCTCTATTCCTATGATAAGAAGAAGATAATCTTTCTAGTCCCACGATTTCAACCACACCAGTCTGAACAATGGGGATTCATTGACAAGTTAGCAAGTTGGGTGGCTGAAAATAAATTCAAAGAAACCCTACTCCTTGGAGGTCTAGACTCATCCTTCAAGGAAGATGAAGAAGATATGCGCTGCGTTCCAACTACCGCATATGGCGAAATGCGCGAAAAATGGAAAGTTCCGCTTCTTGAAGAAGGTCTATTTGTAGCAGGTCCTCTGGCTCTATTTCTTGCAGAGCTTGAGATGCATGATGTTCCTGCTCTTGGTTTGCTCACTTATGCCACCAGAGGTCGTCCGGACCCACGATCTGCAGCGACAATGCTTGAAAAAATCAATGAAATCTATGGCATCGGGGCGAATGTCGAACAGCTCTTGGAAGAATCTCGAGAGATTGAAAGGCTGGAGAAGATGAGAAAATCTATCGAGGATTCAGACCGCTCAAGCGACATGTTTGTCTAGCCCAAACGTCTGATGAACCAACCAATATCAACAAGATTCTTGGCAACAAGCCGATCTGCCCCCATTCGAGTCAGTTTAGATGCATCCATTGAAAGCGATGCAATTCCTAAACACTCTCGATCCTCGTTGAGTACGAGAATTCTTTGTCCTCTGACCAGAGACGTATTTAGCTCCAGAACAGACTCTCTAATGATACTCCTACCATAGGTAAATGCTTCTGCTCCCCGTCGAGACACAATGATGCAACTTTCTGTCAGTTCGGTCATTTCACCTAGAATGTGAAGACTCAATCTGAATCGTCCCTTGTCAATAGAACCTAGCTCTTTTCCGATGAACTGAATATCAAGGGTTTCAGCTGTATCAATCAATCTGGACATCCAATCTGTTGGTATTGCATAGAATATCTTAGTGCTCCCTCTGGACATAGTTACTGGCACACGATTTCCTAAGAGGTTCTTTGTCACTCCTGCCCCGAACTCGATATCTATCTGCTCTATGACAGATCCCCAATCGATTGGATCGACGAGCTCCATCTTCACGTTGTGTTTCCCTCCTTTTTCATCATCTTGCAGATGAAGAACCCCTCAGTTCCATGAAGGTGCGGTAGAAACCGCCTAGATAGTTTTAGTGATTCATTCAGTTTGATGCCATAGGGATCTGTATATCCCGGCGAACCAAACTCGGATGGTATTTGGACTATATGCATCTCAGGATATCGTTTCAATATATCATCCACAATGTATTCATTCTCTTCTGGAGCAATGGAACAAGTCGAATAAACTAATGTGCCCCCTTCAGCAAGGATGTTCACTGCAGCTACCAGCATCTCATCCTCTCTCGTGGCACAAAATCTGATATCTGCCATAGTCTTACTCGTCTTTCTGGTTGGGTCCAAGGGAATCAATCCTTCTCCTGAACAAGGTGCATCAAGCAGAATCTTATCAGGTTTAAAGGGTAGATTGTCAAGTTTCTTGGCATCACCGCGAAGGACCATCGTGTTAGTAGCTCCACAACGGATTATATTGCTTTGAAGACTAGACATGCGTTGCCGGTCTTGTTCAATTGAGATGACCAATCCTGTGTTTTTCATCATCTGTGCGATATGAGTTGTCTTTCCGCCTGGTGCTGCTGCAAGATCTAAGACCGTGTCCCCTGGTTGAGGGTCTAGAACACTCACAGCAGTCATTGATGGAACACCCTGAACGTAATAGAATCCTAACATATGCTCAAGTGATGCTCCAGGTGACGAGCCACTAAAATCAGCATAATAACCATCATCTAACCATGGTATTTCCTCAAGTCTTACGCCTTTCTTTTGCAAACGGTGGAGGACCATACCTGCAGAAGTCTTCAGCGTGTTGACTCGAAT
Source organism: uncultured archaeon (assembly GCA_964590575.1). GTDB lineage: Archaea > Asgardarchaeota > Thorarchaeia > Thorarchaeales > Thorarchaeaceae > SMTZ1-45. Next base: position 25,756 of record CAZPWM010000029.1, on the reverse strand, counting down.
TGATGTTCTAATTGGTTGCTCGCATGCTTCGATGAACTTCAGAGTGTCCTCTTCGCCCCATAGAGAGATATACCGTTCAATCATATATTGGAGATACCCATGATTTTTGGCTAGTTCCTTTGCTAGCTGTCGTATTTCCTTTTTCGCCATTCTTGTATCCCCAATGGATGAATTATCTATTCCCCTATATCCTCGTTCCAGAGAATTGGATTATCCTGGATGAACTTCTCCATCATCTCAATACAGTCGGGGTCGTTAAGAACTGTGACCTCCACACCACGGTCGCGGACATACTGTTCAGGTCCTTGGAATGTCTTGTTCTCTCCAACTATAACGGTCGGTATACCATATAGTAACACGGCTCCGCTACACATGTCACAAGGCGATAAGGTTGAGAAGAGCACTGATTTTCGGTAGTCCTTTGCAGTCAATCTTCCAGCATTTTCCAAGCAATCCATCTCTGCATGAAGAATGGCACTCCCCTTCTGTATCCTTTGATTGTGTCCCCTTCCAACTATCCTATCGTTAATGACCAGCACTGAACCTATTGGAATTCCTCCCTTTGCGAGACCTTTCTTGGCTTCTTCAATTGCTATAGCCATATACTTCCTGATATCTTTCTTATTCATCAAATCACATCATCCATAATTCTCTAGAGCCTTCTTGAGCGCAGTTGTATCTGGAGGAATCAATTGGACTTCAGGCGTCAGTCTATCAGGGGTTGCAAGATCCTTAAAGCCGGAACCGGTAATTGGAACCACAATCCTATCCGATCTATCAATAATTCCTTGTTCAACAAGTGTCTTCAAACCAGCTATGGCTGCAACACCACTTGGTTCTGAAAATATCCCTTCTAGCTTACCAAGTAATACAAGTGACTCTTCTATCTCATTGTCTGGAACAGCAACTACCTCACCCCTTGCTAGTCTGAGATACTTTAGAGCTGCGTCACCATCCCATGGGAATGGATCAGCGAGGCCTCCTGCTACAGTTTCATTTGAGCCCCAGGGTATGATGTCCAACGGGTCTTGGTTCTCCCTGAATGCCCTCACAATTGGTGCGCAGCCTTCAGGTTGTACGACCACAGGTCTCGGGAGGTTATCGATCAGTCCCATTTCTTTGAATTCCCAGAGTCCCTTCATCGTTCCCGCCATGAGCCCACCACTTCCTGTTGGAAAAAGTATCCAATCGGGTGGGTTCCAATTGCATTGTTCAGCTATCTCGTAGCCTAAGGACTTGGTACCTTCAAACTGGAAGCAGTTGAATGGCCCAAAGGATGGTGATGGTGTCCAGCCAAACTTCTCACAAGCAGCATGTAATAGAGTAGTTGTGGGATCGACTCCATCTTGGACTTTCTTAACTCTGAATACCTTGGCTCCCAGAGTTCTCAAATGAATCAGTTTCCCCTTGGGAGCATCTTCTGGTACGAACACAACTGCTTGAAGACCAGCTCTCGCTGCGTATGTGGACATGGAGGCTGCTGCATTTCCTGATGATGCCGCTGAAACCGTTTTTGCGCCATCTTCCAGTGCTCTACTAACTCCGACACAGATTGGTCGATCTTTGAAGGACCCTGAGGGGTTTAGAGTCTCAATTTTAATGGAGAGGTTCTTCAACTTCCATTCATCAGCAAGTCTTCTGCTTTCGACAAGTGGGGTTCCTCCTTCTCCCAATGTCACTATGTTCTTCTCATGCTGGAGGGGCATCAACTCGAAGTACTTCCAAAGTCCTGGAATTCGTTTCTCGAGGCTATCCCTCGTTATTGTTTCTTTGATACTTTCTAAATCAAAGTCGAAATCAATTCTTCCTCCACATCCATCGTTTGGAGGCACATTGGAATTATCGTAGGTTTTTCCACACTTCGCGCATTTGATACTCTGTATTCTTGACAAAGTGACACCAGCCTTTCTCATGGGGATTCGTCACCGTTATTTGGCTTATGGCTCATCCATCTAATGAAAACATCTAACAGTCTGAAGATTGTGTCAGTAATTATACTCAGAGGTTGATATAGATGGGAGAGACCTATGAAGTAGAGGTCAAAGTTTCTATTGAAAGATTAGAGGAAATGGAACATCGAATATTGAATATTGGCGCAAAAAAGACCAACAAAGAGATTCAGATAGACTCGTATTTTGACCATCCCTGTAGAACCTTTCAAGATACCGATGAAGCTCTGAGAGTGAGATTGAGAAAACCCCTTGATAGAGTAAAAGACGAAATCTCTACAGATTTGGTCGAACTTACCTATAAAGGTCCAAAAATTGATAGTACAACAAAGACCCGGCTTGAGTCTTCAGTAAAAATAAACAACGCTGAGGAAATCACCTTCATCCTTGAGAATCTCGGATTCAAACTGGTTGCAAGAATCATGAAGAAGCGTCAATTCTTCAGTCTACCTGCGACTACGATAAGTATCGATGACGTAGAACATGTCGGATTATTCTTAGAACTTGAGAGCATTGCGAGGACTAGTGATGAGCTTGCTTATGCAAAAGACAACATCTTCAAAATAATGAAAGCCCTTGGTCTGGACCCTGCCCAATCTATTCGTGAGTCTTATCTCGAACTCTATCTGAGTCGTTGATGTTACTCTATATCTCACTCTTCAATTGCTTAACAAATGCATCCAGTGTTCGATGGCGAAGTTCTGCCTCGGTCCGAGCTTGGTCAGTGTACATTAAATCTCTAAGTTTCAGCAGTTTTTCATCTGCATGGTCTATGAATCCTCTAATCCCCGAACCTGTGTTTGCAGCCTGGGCGATAGCGCGAAACACGCCAATAGCACCCATAGCATCAAGTTTGTCGACATCACTCAGTATTTTCCCCTCAAGCGAGTTAGGCTCAATTCCCTCGCTGAATCTATGAGTTCTGATAGCGTCTACTACTTTATCAATCTCTGCAGCAGTAAAACCAACTTTCTTCAAGATCTCATTACTCAACTCTCCTGATAATAGTGAGTGTGAAATCCCGGTTTCAGCTTCTTCTGGACGACCAATATCATGGAGAAGTGCAGCAGCACCAAGTATTTTCAGGTCTGCAGTCAAATCTTCGCCAATTCTGATGGAAAGCGCAAACACCCTTTTGGTATGATCGAATGTGTGTGCTCCCTTACCATTTTTGACGAGTTTTTCTCGAACGTATTCCTCAATTCGATTATGAACTGACTCCAATGCCTAAGCCTCCAATTTTGTACAGTGGTTGCGCTTATCTAGTTACGTTAAGAATGAGAGGTTCCTAGTAGTGTACATCTCAATATACTTTCGATAAAGGAAATCGAGTCCAGCGGAACAACCCTTTAATTGCTAGGAAAGGACGTTTGAGAGTAACTTTCATCCACCATGAGTTACACCGCACGCCAAATCTCCCAAATGGTGAACGAGAGGACTAATCCAGTGAGCGCCGCAACGAAATCTTCCCGCAGAAGAATGGGTCTTACTACCCTCATCAGCTCAATCTTTATAGTAGCTAGTCTCGTCTGGGCAACTTATAATTTTGTAATCATACAATCAGGCGCTGTTCGTCAGTATGACCCACATTATGAATATGATGAGATTCCATACTGGCCATATGATAACGAGTTTGCGGGAGGACGAACCAACTGGTTTGACAATGTCAATTATACAGATGTTAATCTTAATTTACCTCTTCCCGATGATCTATTGGATCATCTAGAGGAAGTCATATTTACGGTAGCGCCTGCGGACCCCCCACAATTGTGGCGGGTGGGTGCGTATGATTACTACGATGGCTCAAATTGGGGAAAAATCAACGTTGGTCCAGTTCCTCTTGATGATATTGACCAACTTATCACATTTGGAGAAGCCACTAATCAAGTATATACTGTTGCCTTCAATGCCACCGCCGGGGCAACTGTCGGTGCAATAGAACTACCTACACTCTTTCCAGCGATACGTGTGATCGAGGATTCCTTCACAACCTGGAGTTTTGCAGGGGATGGTACTCCTTATCCCGATCCTGGTCGGCTCTTGGATTATGACTTGACAACTGATGATTATGGTACATTACTCTTCACTCCATTCATTCAGGGGACTACTGGAGAAGAGGTCATTGTAACTTTTCAGCTCACGTACGAAAATCAAGACATCAATAATATTGTCGCAAATGCCCTTCCTGGTCCCGGTGTGGGAAAAGATAACTATCTAGGCCTGCCTTCCCTATCTCCTGAGGTGGAAGCTAACATCAGTCAATTCTTGACAGTTGGCAATAATGCATATGAAACAGCCATGGCTGTTCAGCTCTATTTCCAAAGCACCTTTGACCTAACATTAAGTCAACTAGATCGACCACCAGTTGGCCAAGAAGTAACTGATTGGTTCCTTGAGCGTGGAGGAGGTCTCCCCATGGACTTTGCCACAGCCTATTGCGTCTTCATGCGCTATCTCCATATTCCTGCGCGATTGGCAGCGGGCTATGCAATTGGTGACCCTGACCCAACTGACGCCTATAGAACACTCAAAGTAAAACACATGGCTTTCTGGACTGAAGTCTTCATTCCAATGTCGGGATCTTCAACCGGTGGTGAGTGGATTCAGGTCATTCCCGCAGTACTTCCGGATACTATTACGGGTGGTGAAGATCCCATCAATATACCAAGTCCAAACGTTCAACTTCGCGTCTGGCCTACCAATGGACAACCATGGGCACAGATTGGAACTCCCTTCGACCTGAGTGCTGAAATCACTATTGACGGTGTTCCAGTGACCACTCCGGAGCTCATAGTCTTTAATGACGAAACTGATGCAGTATATATTGGTGCACAAACAATTGGTCAACCGCTTGATAACCCTATAGCGAATATTACACACATATTTCCACCAAGTGCGACGGTAGACTACCACATCATCTCGGCTACATGGCAGACTTCAACGATTAGAATCACGAATTTCACCTCGGTTTATGCCGTGGGAATACCAAACCCCTTCTCATATCCGACACCACCCTCTGGTGAAGGTGGCTTTATTTTGAGTGAAACGACACAGCTCAATGTCAGTCAAGGTTTAGACACTCATGTTGCCTACTGGGAGGACACAGTCCATGTCTATGGCACCATGAAGGTTGGAGGTGTTCCTGTAAATAGCTCGAATCATGATAACAGGAATATCGGCATTTATTGGGATAACTCATTCATGGGAAATGCGTCCATTAGCGAGTATGGATATTACGAACTTAACATCTATGCAGACCCATTAGACCTCTCTCGTATGACGGTGGGAAATCACGTTGTGTGGTCGTGGTACTTGGGAGACTGGGACGAATATGGCTTTCCGCGGTTGCTTGAAGCCCGCTCATCCAACAACTCAACAGTCACAGTCTGGGGTCGCGTGGGATTCGATCTGTTTGTCTTTCCAACCGATGTGTCAGCTGGAGCAACAATCTACTATGATGGTGTTGCCTATCTTCTCAATGGCACGGCTTTGCCTCCAGGACAACAAGTAGGGGTCTTTTTCCATACACAAGCTAATGCCACACGCGGTCTGAACTCCACTGGTGGGTTCACATGGAGTTACGTCATTCCCATCACGCAACCAGATGGTACCTACTTTGCATATGCAAACTGGAGTTCTCCATGGCCACTAATCGCGGGTAATTGGAGTTATACCGTTCCTGTGAATGTTGGCTCTAGCGGAACACACCTCACTATCAATCAAGTATTCGATCCCCTTTACATAGGTGAGAACATCACAATCTTCGGATATTTGACCCATGTATCAAATGGCACAGGTATTGGCGGCCGATGGGTCGATATCTACTGGAACAATGGGTCGAACTTCCTAATAGGGTCTGTACTGACCGCTTCCGATGGATATTACGAACTCAATTACACGACTCTTTTGTCTGATGAAGGTCCAATAGAATACTGGTCCAGCTTCACCTCAATGGAACCAACTCTCGCTAGTTCAGAATCAGTACACCGCTTCACAACTGTGAAGAAATTCGATGTTTCCCTTGACCCAATCTTTGTCACACCGGACCATGTGTTCCTTCTTCAACCAGTTGATATCCAAGGGATTCTACAGCTCTCAGAGTTTGCTTTTCCAATGGCTGGAGAATGGGTTGATTTCTGGTTACAGAATAGCACTGGAGTCTATTATATTGGAAGCGACCTGACAAACTCCACAGGAGGTTATTTCTACCAATATACAATCCCTATTGGACAATCAATTGAAACAGTCTATATCTGGGCAAACTACACATCACCATACTATACAGTCTATGATTGCGAGTCATTCCATGAGCCTCTGTCAGTTGAGGCCACAGGCACACTCATCTCGATCCATGCAGACTCCACATTCTACTATTTGAACGACACCATTTTTCTAAATGGCACTCTTCAGTACTCGAACAATACTCCAATTCAGTTTGAAACAGTCTATATCCACTGGGTCAATTCATCTAACACCTATGTGTTTCAGAAGACCACTGATGCATCTGGATACTATCAGATGTTCTACAACTGCACCCCGACCCAAGATGAACCCGGATTGATTGATGTCTTTGTAAATTGGACCTCAGGGGACATATTCGTTGATGATGCATTCAGCTCTGTTGCTCCACAGATACAACTTCAACGATACTACACTGAGATAACGCTAACAGTCCCAACCCAACTCTATGTCGATGAAACAGCTTTTGATGTTCAGGGTGTACTTTCTTATGTTGGTGGAGCTCCGCCGTTAGTAGGTGAAATGGTGTATGTATCCTATTGGGGTGGTGGAGGTTGGATTGATCTTGACAATTCTCTAACAAATTCAACTGGAGGATTTCTCACCCCACTCAACTTTGCAACATACAATGAAGGAATTGTCTACTTCCGTGTTAATTATACCAGTACAAATCCTCTGATCAATGATACTATCGCTTACTTTGACATCACACGAGTAAAGTACACGATTAATCTCGATGTGACAATCAATTCGAACTCTATCATGCAAAACGGCACTCTCACTGTCTATGTTCATGCTTACTTTGCACACAATGGAACCGATTTTTCAGGAGCCACAGTTCCAATATATTGGGACAATGGAACCCTCACTTTCTTAGGTAGCATCATAACAGATGTGTCTGGTCAGGGTAATTTGTCCTACTCAGGAATGAGCTGGGACTCTATCAGGACTAATATTGAGGTCTATGGTAATTATGCAGGTACTGTCTTTTTTGCATCGAGTGAGTCGGTCCATAACATCCTCACACTGATTCAGTGGCAGACCACATTCACAAATATCATTCTTCCAGTGGGTCCATACAGAATTGGTGAAACTGTTGTTGCAACTGGAAATCTTGAATACGTGAATGGAAGTATTCCTTATGGTGGTGTTACCGTCGAGCTAACACTTTTCGGAATTACACGAGCTACTGATATCACAGCATCAGATGGTTCCTTCAATCTGAACTGGGTCATTCCAGGAACTCTCTCTCCCGGGTCCTATGACCTCCTTATCGAGTTTAATTCTCTTTATCCTTGGATAGCTAATACCTCCACAGTTTTTCTGCCGATTAATGTCATTGCACCGGAACCTCAATTTACCGAGTTCTTAGTGACTCCTACTACCATCTATCTGGATCAAACATTGAACATATCTGGTAGGGTGGTGTGGGACAACGGAACTCCATACGCAGACTTACCTTTGGACATCTATTGGGGTGACTATTATTCTACTGCAAATGGGATTATAGTCAACGATTTTACGACTGACGGGAGCGGTAGATTCACTATCTTCTTTGATATTCCAGATGACCTTGATCTTCTTACCTATGTGCAACATGTTTGGGCTTACATAGACCCTGTTGGTTACGCCACATTTGGAGAGTCTCCAGTTGTACCAATCACAGTTGATATCTACCAGGCATCTATCACTACGGCTGTGGACCTAGCAGTGGTTTACTTGGGAGGCACTCTGACCTTCTCAGGAACTCTGCAGTTCACTAATACTACTCCCCTGTTTGGATATAATATCGAGATTTGGTGGGGCGGAAACCTTGTCGCCAACTTCACCATTAGTGATCCTGTTCTAGGTGCATTCAGTTATCCTCATCCAGTACCTTACAGTAATGATATTGGTGTCCTGTCAGGATATGCTTTGTTCAGAGCACCATCGATTGCTTGGGGTGATCTTGATACACTTGAGTTCTTCAACGATGTCACAGTCATCGAACGCGTAGATGTCTTTATGGACCCTGAACCAGTTGATAACATCGTAGGCAGAGGTGAAACTATAGTTGTTACAGGAGATGTTCTCAATGATGATGGATCCGCGGCCGATGGTGTCACAGTAGAGGTCTTGGTTGATGGTGGATTTACGGGCTTTACAGCTATCACAGCTGGGGATGGCAGTTATTCCATTTCTCTTCTAGTACCCACATTTCAACCCCGAGGCTCGTACCTCATCAGTGTGGCTGTCACTTCGACATTTCATGAACTAAGGAATGGCCCAACAGTATGGACGATTCTCGTCTTCATTGATTCACATGTCAGCGTTCAAACAAATCAAATCGCAATATTGCCTGGTGAAACCTTCTCAATGGATGTTGAACTATATGATGATGATAGCAACCCCTTATTTGGAGAATCGGTTTCTATCTATCTCGGTACTACATATCTTACCGACCTTCTTCTTAGTGGTCCGTTCCCAGAGAGATTTGTGCTAGTAGTACCCTTCTCTTGGGATGAAGGTGATGGACTCTTCAACATAACCGCTGACTTTAGCGGTGCTTCATTCATAGATTCCGATTCGTCTATTTCGGATAATTCTGTTCATGTATTCACTGACGTTGTGTTCTCTCTAATTCCCCTCAGGGTTGACCCAGGTCAACCGTTCATAATTGAGTGCACACTCCGAGACACCGCAGGGAATCTCATAATGTTCCGTCAAGCGCTGCTGAATTTCAATGGTACCGATGTCAATCCCTATTTCACCACAGATGTACGCGGGCAATTTACACATAACGTAGCCGCGCAACCTGATGGAACTGTAATTAATATCAGAATCACACTCATATCAACTGAAGTTGGTAATATTCAATCCAATATTTTCACAATTAATATACAAACAGCAGGTGGTAACCCATTGCAAGGAACAGATTTACTCATAGCAAGTATCTTGCTTATAGGTGCAGTCGTCGCTGTTCTGGCGTACCTGTACATAGTAAAAGGAATGTTTCGCAGTCCTGTAATTTCGAGAGGACTTGATATCTCGACCAAATTACGAAATATCAAGAAACTTGCAGATGCTGGAAAGTACGGTGCTTCTATCACTCTTGCGTATCGTACCTTCGAGCAAATGTGTGGGACAAAGATAGGCTCTGAGCGGGCTCATTCCGAGACAGCTCGCGAGTTTCTGGATCGGGTCCTACAGACACTTCCCCTCGATGGTGCAACTGTCGAACAATTCGTACAGACATACGAAGAGGCTCGCTTCTCACATCACGAGATGACTCGTGAGAGGTATGAGGAGGCTGTGAGAATCTTCACTGACATCTATCCCAGAATAGATTCAACTGCTACCATAGAGTGAGATAACGGAGAGATACGAATGGGCTGGAAAGAGACCTTTCAAGTCATCTTATTCATCTTAGCATGGATTCCAGTGGGTATTCTAGCAGGAAGTACATTGGTTGGTGCAGAAGCTACCTATAACTACGACTTTTCCATATACAATGAATCTTATTCCGGTCTCAGCCAGTTCTCGAATAATATTGAAAGCAACGGTCGAGATGTGATGTCCATTCAAGCAAGCATGAGTGTGGCTTCGCGGTACAACGGGTCTGCAGTGATTGTTATCATGGGGCCTGTTAGGGACTTCAGCCTTGATGCAGTATTAGTCATCTTTACGCATCTAATGGCTGGTGGTGGTGTGCTCATTGCAGATGACTTTGGGTCTTCAACTTCATCGCTGGGTGTGCTGAACACCTTGATGGACTCGTTCGTACCTGACAATACTACTCAAGGACTCTTATCGTTCATAGACGGAGTTCTGCTTGATTTGGATTCCTATGACACTACTAAAGAGCCTAGGCTACCAATCATCAGGGACTTCAGAGCTGGTCTTGATGGTGGAGCACTAACAGCTGGAGTGACTGAGCTTCATCTTAATTGGGCATCAGCCATCAATCCGTTTTGCCTTCTTGGCAGGAGTGGCATTGCTTGGACAACACCTAGGTCTTGGTGTGAAACAAACATCACAGACCCCTCACCTGAACCTGATACTCCTGAAGAGTTATCATTGGCTGGCAGTCTTCCAGTAGTTGGAGCAATCGATCTCTCAACGACTGACAACCCCAATGGTGGGCGCTTGGTCGCAGTCAGTGATCCTAGCATATTCAACAATGACATGTGGGGTAGATTTCCCGGAAATCGTCAATTTGGTGACAATGTAATCCAATGGCTATCACATGGTGATGCAAGCCAGCCTATATTATTCTGTGAGCAGCTTCTTGAAATTCCATGGTGGCAGAGTGAATTCTTCTTTGGACTATACCTAGGAAGGGTCCTATGGCTCTCATCATTACCCATTTTGTCGGCTGCTTATCCTCTCGTCACAACCCTGGGAATCAAGAAATACTTGCCAGAGATAAAGAAGCCTGAAGTCAAGAGTGTTTCAGATGTATTCCTTCGAAGAGGGCAGACATATTTCAGCGAACGGATGACGTATTATCGGACTGAAGGCAATTATGCAAGAGTAGTCAAGATGTTATATCGCCGTTTGCGGCGCGAATTACGAAGGACCCAACAATGGAGTGAATATGATTCCAAGAAAGTATGGGAAACAATGCACTATAAGGACCCAACGCTGAAAGAAACTGAGTTTTTCAGAGTAATCTCACGAGTTGAGGAGATTTCAGCAAATCCGAGCATCAAGATAAAGGAGAATGAGATGATGGAGCTCTTCTTCTTCATGCGTAATATCCAATCACATATGATAGACACAAAAAAGAGGTAGAATAAAAATTGACAACTGAAGATACGAACGACACTGTGGCCTTTGATACCTCAGCGACCATGTCGATTGACGAGGTACATAAGCTCACGAGTGATATCATTCGAGAATGCAGTCGCATAATCGTAGGGAAAGAGGACATCTTACGTGATGTTCTAATCGCTTTCCTCTCAAATGGTCATGTTGTACTTGAAGGTGTACCTGGCATCGCTAAAACTTACATGGCTCGAACATTTGCGTCTATTCTGGGCTGCGCATTCAAAAGAATACAGCTTACAGTAGACACACTTCCAGCTGACTTGCTGGGGAGTAATGTGTTCAACCAACGAACAGGTGAGTTCTGGTTCAGAAAGGGACCGGTATTTTCGAACCTTGTCTTAGCTGATGAAATCAATAGGTGTCCTCCCAAGTCACAGAGTGCATTACTCGAAGTGATGGAAGAACGACAGGTATCAATAGAGGGTGTGACCCGTAAGCTCCCGAAGCCATTTCTTATAATTGCTACCCAGAATCCAGTGGAGCAGGAGGGTACATATCCCCTACCAGAGGCGCAACTTGATAGATTCATGTTTCGTCTGATACTGGGCTATCCTACAGATCAGGATGAAGCTGAAGTCATTCGTAGAAAACATCTTGGTGAAGCTACTGATTTGAGTGTTCTCGCGGATCCTGCTGCTATGGTCAGAATGCAGAACACATGTAGAACAGTATTCATTGAAGAAGATGTCATCAATTATATCCGTGATATCGTTGTTCGCACACGAAATGACCCACAAATCCTACTTGGAGGTTCCCCACGAGCATCACTTGTACTCATGAATGCATCAAAAGCACGTGCTACTATGCTCGGAAGAGACTACGTCATCCCCGAGGATGTTCGTCGACTCACGGTACAAGCCCTGAATCATAGACTCATCCTAAAGCCTGAGGCTGAGCTTGAAGGTTTGACCGTGGAACGTGTAGTGACTAAGATTCTCGGAGAAACTGATTGTCCGAAGTAGTTTCGACAAAATCATATGAAAAGCTAGATGGGGACGATATGAATTGATAACGCAAAGAGGCTTCGTGGTAGTGTTCGCAGGAGTCTTACTACTAACTAGTGGTTTCTCCTTCATCAACTTCTACCTCGTTCTTCTTGGAGTCTATTGTGTGATTGGTCTAGTTGTCACGTTGCCTCTCTTTGCGTTGACAGCCAATCTGGCTGGTATTGAAGTTGATCGTCAAATCGACAAAGTGAAAGTGTTCTCTGGAGATTTCCTACGGGTGCGAGTCACAATCCGAAATGTGTCACGACGCCATTTTGATTTCATTGAGGTTCATGACCAATATCCAGAAACTTGGATTCTAGCAATTGGTGAGAACTTCATTGCCTCTAGGATTGAACCTGGAAGCAGCATGACCTTCTCGTACATTCTTCAAGCCCGAATGCGTGGTCGTTATTTTCTAGGTCCCACTGAGGTCATTATGCGTGACAGACTTGGACTACATTATTACAAGAGAATTCTGAAAGAACAAACTGAGGTTTTGGTCTACCCAACTTGGAAAGATGTTCGTCGACTGGAGTCATTTGCAAAGCAAAGACAGCTTGGTCTCATGTTCGGTGCCCATCGTACTAAAACAGTAGGAATGGGTACTGATTTCGCAGGTTTTAGAGAATATGTTCCCGGTGATGAATTTAGACTCATTGATTGGAAAGCCAGTGCCAAGCGCGGTGATATGGTAGTAAAACAGTGGGAACAAGAAAAGAATGTGCAAATAATTTGTATGGTTGACACCAGTGGCAGCATGGGGAACGGCTACCCTGAAAACACAAAGCTTGAGTATGCAATTCGAGCGGCTGTCCTCCTCACTCACATGGGTGTTGAAAGGAAAGATCTTGTTGGTACATGTGTCTTTAGTGACATTGTACATGGATACATTCCTCCTGGAACACAACCTAACCACATGTATGATGTCCTTGAAGTTCTGGCAATGGCAGAACCTAAGGGGTGGAGTGACTATGAAACCGCTATTGCACATGTTGTGACACAGAGTAAGAAGCGCTCGCTAATCATCTGGCTGACCGATCTTGAAAGGAGCCCTGCACCACTTCTTAACGCAATGAAGACCCTAGTAGCGAATGGTCACAAATCTCTTGTAATCAGTCCCTTTGGTCCATGGTTTGAAGCACCAGTTGGTCAATTTGGACCAGTAGAGAAGGTGCTTTCTGAAGCAGTTTCTGAAGAGCTCTGGGAGCGTCGGAATAAGATAGCCCGAGCCCTCTCCAGATTTGGAATAAATGTCATCAATGTCGGGCCTGAAGATTTTCTGCCCACAATTATCCGATCATACGAACAAGCAAAACAACGGGGGGTGGCAACATTTTGAAAGTGGTCACCTGGATTCTTCGAATCGCATCCATTGCTACGTTTGCTTACATGGCATTCCTAGTTTATGATATTCTTAACCCTAATGACATCTGGCACTGGGCCGTTCCCTATGAATTCGTTGTCACAGTGTTTCGCATGTTGTCTTTGATAGTGTTCTTCCTTGCAACGACAATGGTAAGTGGTCTTGTCAGTGCTTTTACTGGTGGTGCACTTCCGGAAAATGTGATAGTGGGTCTCTACAACACACTCGTCCTCAGGACTTGGTACATGCAACCATATGGGCTAGCAGACCCATTGACCAATATTCAACAAGTCTGGGCATCATTTCAGATGAACCTGGGTAATGTTCTAGTAGCTCTCTGGAACAACACATTTCTGTTCCTATACTTCCTCTGTGCGGGAATAGGTATAGCGTTGTTCCTTCAATCACTCGTTAGAATGGACCATAGGTTCGTTGGTGGGGCATTCATTTCAATTCAAGCTATAGTGATTCTTGCAGCCTTCAGACACCTCATTGTCCCCGATATTAGTCCTTTCCCAGCTGATTTCATGGAGTTCTTTCTAACACAAGGTCAGATTCTTGCGTTCGTGTCCTTCGCATATCTTGAAGTAAGTTATCAAATGATTTATAGTTCATCAGTTGGAAAACCTGTCGAAGATAGAGAAGAAACACTCAAGAAACAACTGTTGGCATTGCGTCAAGCCACAAGGAAACAAGACGCAATTGAACGAGGAGAGAAAGTAAGCACAACTGGTATGAGTCGTTCAACAGGTGCCACTGCATTTTCATTCCTTAGAGAGGCAATGGAACGAAAGGTGATGGGAAGTCAATCTGCGCTCGAAAGTTTGGATGCTGTTTCAGATGTCCGTCGCTTACAGATTTACGTTGACGAGCTGCTCCAGAGTGATTCAAGAGCCCGGGACGAACTAACTGCCAAAGCAGCTGCCCCTTCTTCATCATATGTTATTGGTTCTGCTATCACTGGTTCTGCAATTCGGTTCCTTACGGTCGTTGCAGTATCGTTCATACTTATGAGTCCCAATGTTATTCGACTTTTGCTTAATCTTCCAATTGGCATAGAGAACAGTGTTGAGATGCTCCAACCCGAGATCGTAGTTTTATTCCTTGTTCCTATTGTTGGAGTTTTTCCATTCGCTGCAGCCCTCATTAGTTGGCTGTCAAAGCGTGAAGTCGTTGAGAAAGAAATGCTCACAAAGGAAGAAAAGGAAGCGATGGAGAAGCGGAAGAAGGATTTAGCCAGAAAAAGAAAAGAAACTGAGAAAGCCCGTAGAGCTCGAGCCAAGGCTAGGAAAAAGCGTAAGGGTGATGAGTCAGAAGTGGACGAATGGGATAAGGCTCTTGAGGATACCTACAAACGGTAGAGTCCAACGGTGGAACACTTCACTGTCGAAGAGCGTCATTCTGACCAATGGCCATCTAGATGGAATTTTCTACAACTACTTGCAGGACATGTCGACAAGCACAGCTAAAAGAAGATAAATGCACTCACCAGAACCCAAATCACAGTTACAACAGCTTCTCCCGCGACGACACCACTTAGTAATCGACTCGTTTTGGTGTAGCCTGCTTCATAAACTTCAACTGGTTGTGGTAAATGATCGGAATGAGGAATTGGTTTCTGTATTTGTTTGGTTTTGTGGCTGATATACGCACCAATGAGAAGGGTTGCTGATGTCGCTGGTGGAACTAACACTCCTACAACAAGGCTAATGGGACTCAGACCTCTTTTGTTCAATTCTCTGCCAGCAAGGAATCCACCTACTCCCCAAGCAATCAGATATAGAAAAGCAAGTATTTCATTACCTCCTAATTGACTTACCCCAGGTAATTGAAAGTTGTCACCTAATCCTTGAATACTCAACACAAGGAATCCGAAAAGCTGCGCCGCCGGGCTGGGAAAGTCAGTTGTACCAAAACCATACCTACTGAAAATCTGAAAAGTAATCATTGAACCGACAGTCGTGCCAAGCATAGTTCCTATGAAGACTGCCTTTGTGATGTTTCTCCCACGAACTCCTGTTAATCTTCCTAGCCTTAGGTGAACCAGAAGCGCAATTGCAGCATCCTGAATTGCCCCAAGCATTCCCATGAATGTAGTGATTGCAGAAAATGTAACTTTGAAGAATAGAATTGCTGGAATGGCGATAATATCTGAAATGTACCCAGCAAGCATTCCGGTTTCACTTATTGCTCTCGCAGTGAAATAGGCTGATACAAGAGTTAATGGTGTACCAAATACAATCAAGAGCCAATGAATCTCGAGCGGCGTTGTCTGACTTTCCATAAATGGTTTAATGAACCAGAACACCAATACACCTACGATCATGAATAAGCCCAGTGATACAAATGCTATCCATGGTGGTATTCTTCCTCTCCTTGAACGCATGTATTCTCTAGGGTTCTCTATGATTTGTCGAACCTCTTCTTTGAAGGTTTCAATTGAGAATAGTTCTTCTTTGACTCTTAGAACACTTGACAAGTCACTAGTTTTATGTGGTGTATCTACTATTACTGCTCCATCATCTGATGTCTTCATCTTCTCTTGGATTTCCTCTGGAGCTAGATTCTTCTCTTCTTTTGAGCCTAATACATCTCCAAGTATCACTGTGACAAAGATGCCAAGAGCTACGTACAATATCTCAGGTCTCTTTAGATGTGACGCATAAAGGATAGATCCATCAGCACCTTCAAGGAAAATCCAAATCAGAATGGAAAGCACACTTCCCATTACCATCACAAGCGCTCGTTTCCATCCGACGAAAAAACCAATACCTGCAATCATGGGCGAGTTGCTTAGACCAATCCAATCTGGAATGGCACTGAATACAGGAACAATCGGAACTAACGCATTTGGCACTGTGCTTAGCGTTGTTCCACTGACACCTTCGACAACCTTTGTTGTCCCTACCCAAGCTCCTGATGCGACCAGTCCCATAGCTACAGCTTTTCTTGACTCAGCATCACTACCGATTGAATTAATACACTCAGCTTGAGGTCGCACATGAGGCCAAGGCTCATCCTTGAATCTGCTTCTAAAGGGTGCAAGCAGAATGATTCCAAAAAATGCACTGATGCCGGTCGTGAACATGATGAAGATGAGGGTCACAGTGGGATCATAGGCTGCAAGACTTGTGTTGAAAAGCGGGTTCAAAGGTTCGAAAATTGCGATAGCTGGATACGTCAACATGACACCAATTGCTACTATTGAGGAAGTATTGGCAATAGTCACAACCACGGTATTCTCTTCTCTAGTGTATCTGCCTTTTATACCAAGGAATAGTGCTCCTAGCATTTCTGCCCCGACTAGAAACACTAGGCCAATCTTCAAAGCGAGATAAATACCCATGAAGGTCATTATCACGCCAACAATTAGTCCTGTTCCAATAGCTCGTTTGGTAAGGGGAAATTTCGGTTCGGCTCTAATAACCCCATACAGAGCAAGGCTGCCAAGCACCCAGAGGACTACTTCAGAGAAAAACATGAATGCAATGCTGAGCGCAAAATAGATTATGATCAGTGTACTGATCGCCGCAAGTTCCTTCTTGTCAGGTGGTTGTTTCATGAGGGACATATAGAGAAGTATTACCTCGAGAGCGAGCGCTCCAAAAACATCCGGATCAAATCCTCTGCCAAGTGCTACAAGAAATAGCGTATAGAAAATGCCTGCTGAATAAAGACCTCCGAGTAGTGCTTTTGTTGTGTCGAGCTTAACTCTGATTGTCATAGCGACATAAATGGCAACACCACCTATAGCTACTATTACCATATCTGAAAAGATTCCCAATAATATGCTAAGCGTAAAATAGGCTATTGCAAGGAGGATCATTATTCCTATTTCATTTCTTTTGAGTGGTGCTCTAAATATCGAGAAATAGAGAAGTGCCATCTCAAAAACTAGTGTGATGATGACATCAGGATGTAAGAACCGCCCTGAGCTCATTGCCAAAGCGACCAGAACAAGACCCACTACGTATGTGGCTCCCAGAAATGTAGTCCGGTCTATTTTCATCACTGCAATTTATCTCCGGGTGGATTACAAACTTAGAATCAATTTGTGTAGAGGAAGAATTCTTCTATATCCAATATTTAACTGCCTATGTCACATCCGCGAGTCTGTTAGATATCTCTTCTGCATCTATGCCGACAATCAACAAGGTTTTCTCTTTTGATTTATGTCCAGCGACTAGACTGATATCCGCTGTAGATATGTTCAGTTTCTTCGCCAGTTTCTTCAACAATTCAGAATTGGCTTTTCCCTCTCTTGCTGGTCCTTTCAAGTTGATATGAATTTCCTCTTGAGTTACTTCAGCAATGAACTTGTTTTCTTTTGAATTGGGTCGCACAACGACTCGAACCAATATTCCTCTCTCTGTTTCCCAAATCGCTCTGACCATAATGTTCAGATTGCGCGTACGCATATGAGTCTGTTTGAATTTTGACATCCGGGGCCATCAAGGATTTGTTTATTTGGAGAGGCTGCGCCGAGTTTCCATAGACCGTATTTATACGGGGTGAATTACGATGAGCGATCCTGTAATGGATGCATATACACAAGCATACAACAGTTCAGGCAACATGGTCCAAGCCTTTGGAGTGATTTCCGAGTCTGGACAAGTCCTTTGGCAGAGTAATAATTGGGACTTGACAGCTGATGCAGCAGGTTTGATGGCTGCTGTGAAGTCTCGCGCAAGCAGCATTGTTCAGAATCAAGTAAAATATTCAACAATGCGTTCTACTCCGGAGAGCCTAGTTGCTCGAAACGTTCAAGGAAGTGGAATTCTACTACTTACCAAAATCGAAACAACAGGCGACAGATGGGTTGTAGCATGGGCTGATGCTCAGGCTCAACCAGATGGAGTCTATGTTGATGTAGACCGTGCTGCGAAGACCCTCAGAGGTAAGATTTAGAATTTTCTGAGTGAGATTGTTTTAGGGGAAAACTTCAACACAGTTCTCCCCTCTTACTTCACTGAAGATGGTGGTTTTAGTTTGGCTCTAGTAATAGGAAATGAATGGAATCTTCTCTTTGCAAACAATCCTAAGATTCATGCATTCGCAGTCGCAAAAGATGGTACAATCATCTGGCAGACAGAGAACTGGAACCTAGTTGAAGAGATTGACGGGATTTTAAAATCCGCTGATAAAGACGCACCGACTGTGTCCGCTGGGGGAGTGACATACAAACGTGTGGCATCTTCCAATGACTCGTACATAGCAACTGCTGATGATAACAAAGGTCATCTCATACTAGTACTGATCGATGAGAATAGTTGGGTGATTGCCTTTGCAGCCCCCTCAGCAGTTCCTGAACTCACAATCTTCGATATCAAGAAAACTGTTATACAGCTGCGTGGACATGTGTAAGACTGCTGCACACTTCTTCTGTCTTTGAAGACTAATGTTCAGGGAAGAGAATAGCTCTGATTTTATAGATGGTATCCATATATTCTTTTGAACCCACAGAATAGTAATCCAAAAGCATCTCGTACATTGAGAGTGTTTCTTTGTTGGCTATATCTAGATTGACCATCTCAGCAATCTTTGTCCTCCATTCATACTGCATCTGAACTCTTTTGGTGCTCAGATTAAGTAGCTCATCACGTTTCTCTTTGGAGACCTTTAGATTGAAGGTTTCAAGCATCTTGTCTGTAAAACTTTCCAGCTTTTCCCGGATACGTTTCTGATCAATACCCCAAGCGCCCGTAGTTAACATGAATCCTTTCGCAGTTCTACGATAATAGTCTGTACTCCGTTTCCCCTTTGTAATTGTGCCATATTTGATAACGTATCCATACTCGATCAGTTTCGGTAAATGGTGGTAGACCTGATTCTTTGTGATCTCTTCACTTTCCTGACAGCAGTTTGGTGACAGTTTAACAATCTCAACAACTGATAGAACATCACGTTTGACGACTTTTTGCCGGATAATCGTATCTCCAGTTGCCTTGTCAATGGTTTTTGTTGTATGAGTATCCTCAATGCCTTTGCGTAGAGTTTGCAAAATGTTGTAACGAACAACCTCATCCAGAACAGCAGCCATTTCTTCATTGGTTACAAAAACAATCTCTCTTTGAGGAATTTTTCCCTCTTTCGTTACAACAATCCCTTCAAGGCTGTCCGTGGTTTCAGTGGTTTCAAAGTCATCGCCCATGTTAATATTCACCAATGCAATTTTGATCCATCCATCAAGCGATTCGAATCGTCTGTTGACATTTTCCTCGCGGGTTCTGGAATTAGACCCCACTAGAAGCGTGTTACACTCCAAATCCATATTTTAATGATAGGAGGGACAATATAAGTTTGTTGATGAAGTCATTATCACATTATCAGTACAGTTAAAGAATCATTTCTTATTTAATGGTTTAATGACAACATTATAATATGAATATAGTTTGGTTAACAAACCTTATATAGATAAATGGTGTGTATTAGTCTAGTGATAAACAATGCATCGCATGAAACACACTAACAACAGGCGAGAGAAGTTGGAAAACAAGATTGCGAAGGTTTACACAACTGACGCTATCGGGTACGCATACATCTATCGGAGGTAAAGCATTATGGCACTAGAAAAAACAATCAAGAGGAAGTCCGCGCTTAAGAAAGAAATCTCAACAGACGCTATCACTCACTCCTACATGCACAGGTAGATCACAATGTCCCGAAACAACGAAACCATGAGCTCTGCCTCAGGGAAAGAGGAACGTCCTGTTAGTTCCACTAAGCAACGAGATGTAACTGTTGAAGAAGTGCTCATGTGGGAGGCCACCTGAGCGCTTCTATTCTTTTTACGACGATATAATCGAAATGACCATTTGGTGCATTATCACCGGAATTGCAATCTATTTTCTGAATATAACTTGATAGAAGGTTTCATTCATAACATATGTGACTTCAACATCCTTCGCTTTGTCAGGGATGTGTTCTAGGAGTGTTTTTGCAGCAAAAAGCATGTTTCTTCTCTTGATTGGCTAAAATATGAATCAAAACACGAAATCCATGATGTAGGATATGTTGTCCTAAGACTTCTATATTTCAATCATCCTAAAAGAGCACCCTGTATCATTGCCTCCACCCCTGAAAGGACAGTCTTGACAACTTGCCATTGGATCATGACAACTAGCCTGCTTCTAATGTGAAGAGCCCAGGGATGTGATGTATCATCAGGCGGAAGGAATACTCCTATACTCTCCCTTCCGTCTACATTCATGATTAGCATTCGTGACGGTTCCATCTCGAATTTGTCCAAATCAGGTGCTTGAAAGACTTCTTTGAAGCTTTCCATGAGAACCTCCTTGCTTGGCATGATTACTGTCACTTTGAGGTAGTGCTCAAGTCCTGCAATCTCTTGAGCTCCAAGGGTTGTTGTGAACACCTCTATCTTCACTTCACGACTCCTTGCATTGCTGAATGAACCTCTCAGTCTTCCTAGGAGATCAGGAGATGCAGAGGCAATGAACACATACTCCTGAGCTTCCTCGATGGCTGTTCTCATCCCAACAATGACCTGTTCCATCCCTTCTACAGCCCATGCAAACTCCTTCGACTCCGTATCCCGCATGGCTTGGAGTCCTTGCAGAACCTTCCGTGCACTTGAGGCAGAACTCTTGACCTTCTCCTCCAAATGGTCCAGTGCAGCATCTACTGGAGCTGGATTAAACTCAGTAGGATCGCTGCCTGCCACTTTCTTAATGATTCCTCGCTTGTCGAGCAGGTCAAGGGTCTCGTAGACCTTGCTGCGTGGAATCCCAGACTCCTCTGCAATCTCTCTGGCTGTAGCTCTCCCAGTCTTGACTAGTGCATGGTAGGCTTTTGCTTCATTCTTAGTTAAACCGAGACTAGTAAGATCATCAACGATAGTGTCCTGAACCAAACAACCACCCAGTTGTTAAAGACAGCTCAGAATATTAAGATGCGTGTCACTCCAAAAGTGACACACAGTCAGTCGCTGTCTACATCGTCTCCTTCAATAATTCTCTCAATCTCATAAAGACGATTTACGATTGCTATTCCTTTGTCAGTCAAAGAGAGATAGGGGTTATTGTTCTCCCCCCGAAAAGCGTATACTAACTCCTCTTCTACGAGTCTACCACGAATCATGTCAAAACTCTTAGTAGAAGTCATATTGGATTTGAGATCCTTCTCAAACCTGTCCCCCCAAATCAACTGAAATAGTACCTCTCTGACATCAGGTTTTGTGAGAAACTCGAGCATCATAACACTTCTCGAATAACTAGCAAGCTGTAATGAAGTATTAGTTGTTACTATAATGGTGACAACACACCCATATGTTTTAGAGTTCCTTTAGAACACAGGTGGTTCAACTGACCTCGATGGTTGAAGTATCACATCTGACGCACATCTACAAAGGCGGTCACAAAGCTCTGGATGAACTTTCTTTCTCAGTAGAGAAAGGAGAGATTATAGGTCTCTTAGGTCCCAATGGGGCTGGCAAATCCACTACTGTTAAACTGATTACCGGAATATTGAATCCATCCTCTGGCAGTGTGAAAGTTTCTGGGCTTGAGGTTACAGACAATCTAGACTCAATCCGTAAACTGATAGGGTTCATGCCGCAAGAAACTGCACTCTACCAAGACCTTACTGCATATGAAGCCCTCGAATATCACGCAGAGTTGTATGGAGTCCCAAAAACAGAGGTGAAAACTCGCATCACAAAGATGCTGGAATTAGCGGGACTCACGCACCGCAAGGATGACTTGGTGAAGACATACTCTGGAGGAATGAAACGAAGGCTTGCCCTTGTACGCTCAATTCTTCATGACTCGGAACTGTTGATACTGGATGAGATGTCATTAGGAGTGGATGTTCAGAGTCGGAATCTGATTTGGAATCAAGTTCGGAAGATAAAGGATGAGGGTCGTACTGTTATCTTCTGTACGAACTATATGGATGAGGCAGAGGCATTAGCTGACCGAGTTATTGTCATTGACAATGGACGCCTTGTTGCCACTGGCACTCCCAGCGATCTTAAGCGTGAGTATGTTGGGGACTATCTAATTGAAGTTTTGATCGAAGGCATGGAATCTACTGTTGGCTCTGAATGGCTAACTGAGAAAGTTAAGCTCGACGTTGAAAAAGTTTCTGACCCACTAAATGGAGGTCCACGCACTGCATGGATTCGTAGTCAGATGGGACACTCAGACTTACCACTCGTAATTGGTCGACTCACTGAGAATGGTCTCGTTGTCAAACAAGCTTCGATGAGAGAACCCTCCCTTGGTGATGTGTTTCTGGCAATCACTGGTTCGACATTGAGGGATTAACATGCTACGAGAGATAATCGCTATCGTGAAAAAGGACTTGAAGCAAGCAAAACGAGATCCTAAGTTTCTTGGTCCAAGTTTAATAATTCCTTTTGCTTTCCTTCTTGTTTTCACTATAATGTGGGCTTCAGTAGGTGGTGGTGAGTCTTTTGCCTGTGGTCTTGTTATTGAAGATACTTCACCAGAAGCTAACAACATGGCGGGAATTATTGAGAATATGGTCTCTACAACAAATCACACGTGGTTTAGCATCGAAAGATTTGATCTTGATACTGCTGATGAGTTATACCGCAATACCGAATTGATTGCATACATTCTGATTCCAGAGGGGTTTGGGGAAAACATTACATCAGGTCAAAATGCAACAGTTACGATGTTTATCAATAACGCTAATGATGATATTGTCAAAAATTATGTTCATAGACTCGAAGCTGCAGTACTACTTTTCAATCAAGGGGCTGTATATCCCGACTTTGACCAGTCAGGTGCTCCAATATCAATCAGCGAATCATTCAGCCTTATGGCAACACCCTCGAACGCTGAATATATGGCAGCAGTCGCAATACTTCTCTCACTCATAGCATGTTCCCTAGCAAGTCAAGCTATGTTGACAGCCACCGAGTTCGAAACAGAAGCCCTGCAAGATACTTTGAACTCCCCAACACCCCGCCTAGCACTGATACTCGGACGAACAATTGCAGCTATCCCCAGGTCATTCTCGGCTCTCTTGATCTCTGCTCCCATCATCTGTTTTAGCATGAATGTCTTTCCAAAAGGCAACATTCTCGTCCTATTTGGGATACTCCTGTTGACAATCTTAGCCTTAGTTCCTATTGGTGAATTGATTGGTATGAAGATTCGCAACCGAGAACAAGCTCTCCTTGCTGCTGTGTTATTCACTGTTACTGGATTTATATTGGGCGGTGGCATGGCTCCTATTGGTCTCTCCCCTGCACTCATTCGGTTAGGAATGGGGATTTTGCCAACAACACACTCACTCTTCCTATGGCCTCGCGTCTTCTTCTCTGATACACTTCTCGGATTGACTACCAGCACACTGTATCTACTTGGCACTTGGATAGTGATATCCGCTGTAGTCATACGGCTGATGAAGAAGGAGGTTGAACGAACATGATGATATCATTCAGAGTTGTCAAAGCCAGCTTCGTCAAAGAGATTCGAGTATGGAGAAGAAATCCCCAGAAGATTGTACTGGTCATTCTCCTGCCACTCATGTTCTTTGCTGGGTTTGGAGGTCTCATGGGCGGAGTCTATTTCGGAAGTGGAGTTGAAACCGCTGTTGTATTGAATGAACAGAATCCTGGAGTCTATACAGATGGACTGATCGAAATCTTAGGTGAGTATGACCCAGTTCCTCCGAGATTGGACCCAATTTTGATGGATGCAGAAACTGCAAACAGACTCTTTCAGAATGGGGATATTCTTCTTGTAATTACAATACCTGATGGATTCGAGGATGCATTGACCAATAATGAATCAGTTTCTATCCATATCCAAGTCGCTAATATACACGAGGACCTCACAAAGAACCTTAGAATGCCTGTTATACGAAAGTTGGATATATTCTACCAGACTTATCTACTGAATGACTCACTGGCTGATTTCAAGATGGTAAATCTTAGACCATTTACACCACCTAGACTTGCATATATGGCTTGGACACTCTCCGTCTATTCTGTCATGTTTGGTGCCATTTTTGCAGCTGGCTCTGCTATGACCCAAGAGTTTGAGCAAGAAACAATGGATGAACTCACTCTTTCTAACCAATCACCGATTGCTATCTACACAGGTAAGATGCTTAGTGGAGTAGTAATCAGTTTCGCTGCGGTTCCATTTCTGTTTATTCTCAGTTATCTTCTGTTTGGCGTCTGGCCAAATGGCGAGATTCTGACATTTCTATTACTAACGTTTCTATTGGCTCTCTTCTGTTCAGGAATTGGTATTATCACTGGTGCATTCTTCAGAAACTCTGTCTTTGTTGTGCCTGTAGCTGCTCTCGGAGGTGTATTCTACTGGATTGTCGGAGGTGGAATCGCTCCCTTGGAACTTGTCGGTGCATCGTTTGGAACTTTCAACGAATACCTTCCAGTATCTAACGTCTATCGTTCACTAATTCGAATGTTTGTTGAAGGTGGATATGTAACACTGCCTATCGACTTCCTAGTAATTGGAATCTTTGCCGCAGTTTTCTTGGTCATTTCTCCAATGATAGCAGACAGAGTTTCCAACTTGAATCTAGGTCAGATGGTGGAGGATGCGAAACGTCGTCGAGGAAGAAACTAACCACGTGCAGGAGAGCATATTGCATAGAGGTGATTGGAGAGGGTCCAGTCGCCTTCCTGTCCTCTAATCATTCTCCATGAATAAGTGGTTTGAATGAAATTGTGACAATGTAGTAGCTCGATTGCATGATTGTTATTCTCAAGAACTCCAATCTTCAGGATTTTCTTCCTAGTTTCTGTAGCAAAAGCCCTCAACAAATCATCCGCACACTCGAAATGATGGGCCATAACCCATGGACCAATCCTGATGAAATCTTTTCTTTCACTTCCCATGATGTACCCGCACATCTCTCCATCTATCTCTAAGACTTTACATAATTTAGGAAAGTGTTTCAGTCTAGATTGAATGAATTTCTTTCGACAAGCACCAAATACTCTCGTATCAAATTGATCTATTATTTCTAAATCACTGTTTGTCATTTGCCTGACATCATCGGACTCTTTTGGTTCGATATATCCTTCAAGTCGCAGGGATTTGCAAATCTTTCTAAACCCCATTCGTTCATACAATGTGACTGCTTTTTGGACACCATCAAGTAGCTGGGACATCGCATTTCTCTTCTTGAGATAATTAATGGCAAATTCCATCAGTTTTGTTCCATGCCTTTCATGTCGGTGCTTCTCGAGAACTATGAGATTGCTAACGTAGCCAAATCCATTGTAAGGCACAGCGCAGACCATTCCAATTGACTCATCATCTATATCGGCCACGAAACATGCATGAGGGTCATACTCTAGTAGCTCCTCAAAATCCAACCTTGTGCTTGACCACCCCTCTGCAGAAGTCAGACTAAGGGCAAACTCAATGTCGCTCTCT
>CAZPWM010000028.1:0-36135 GCA_964590575.1 uncultured archaeon | reverse complement strand
GACAATGATGGTGAACCAATCACTATAGACCATCAGGCACCTGCTTATGGTGCAGATGTGTCGGGTGTGTTCAATCTCACTCTTTTAATTGGTTCAGAATATGACCCATTGAATCTAACGCTCTATATTGAAGGCGTGATTCAATCCGATTTCAATAAAACATTGATTGGCATCAGAGAGCAAACAATTCAGGTGAATACAACAGGCCTACCTGAGGGTCTGCTGAACTTTACACTTGTTTTCGAATACAATGTAACTGGTGAAAATGCGATTGCCACCTACTTCGTGGAATTTGTTGTAAATAATCATGGCGTTCCGAATGTTGTACTGATTTCACCTGTTGAACTTGCCACTATCACGGGGGTTGCCGATCTTTGGCTTAATATTACGTCAACCTATAGTCAAGTCTATCTTAACATAACAGTCGATGGCAATCTCGTTCCAGAGTTCAATGCAACACTTGTTCCTATTGGTGATGGCAACTATTCACTGAACTCAAGCAGGTATGAGAACGGCAATCATATTGTAAGTATTATTGTTTACACTGCGGAAGGCGAATCCTTCACTATAAACAGAGAGCTTGTATTTTTGGATTATGTTAGGCTTTTCGTTTCGGGATATGCTAACTATAATGAAATTTCAGGGGTTATTGATATCCCCGTGAGGATTGCAACCCCCTATGATAATGCCACCCTTTCGTTATACGTTGACGAAGTTCTCGCAGCTGATGTGAACAACATCACTGTTTATGAAGGAGCGAATGTAATCAGGTTTAATACAACAGTCTTTTCAGAAGGCGAACACAATGTGACCTTCAAGGCGTATGACATCTATGGTCACAGATACTCTTTCACGATAATCCTAATCATTAATAATTTAGGACCGCCGGTACTCAGATTTGCGACTACCGCAGATGTTGTAATTGGTCTTGCTGCGTTCGTTATCGATGTTGAGACGGATTGGACTACTCTAGAAGTTTCAATCTATGTTGATGATGATCTAGTCGCAGGGTATTCGAATCTTACAGTAGATGTGAGTGGAGGAACCTTCACATTCTACATCGATGTAGGGAACTATAGTAAAGCGGAACACGTGGTTCGAGTCGTAATGCTAACACCTGAGGGTGAAACAACTGAGATTGAAAGAGTATTTGGATTTGCCTCATTCAGAATTGAGGAGATTGTGAGTATTCTATTGCTCTTTGGAATCGCAATGTTCATTCCAATATACCGGAGAAAGGATGGTCATCCAATTAGGCCTGTAATTATTCTTGACCTGGTATTCATCGGAGTTGTAGCTGCTGCATTCCTCATTCTTGGTATTAGCACATTACCCTTCATCACATGGCATGTGAATCTAGCTAGCATTTGGGCAATTGGCAGCTCGTTTGTCTTTGCAAACTGGGTCGCTCCATTCATCTTTGCTGATGAGGATTGATAATCACAGAAGGCGTGTGACAGGGATATCAGTTGAAGTTTCAGAAGACCACTTGGCAAAAGAAGTGAAAATACCGAGGTGATCCTTAGAGACCACGGATCGTACTTTCGTTGCGTTCCACTTCAGAGCAAACCCAGCTGTTCGAGATACGACAATATCAGCAACAGCCAAACCACGTTTGGTCACGTCAGCTACAAACCTAGCAGTTTTTGCATCGATCTGGGCAACGACACCAACACCAACAAGACGCTCATCAGAATAGTATTCCATCATGTTACCTTTTATGGTACCCTCAATCACATCAGCAGCAAGTTCAGCTAATGAACCCGGGTAAGCAATATGAGAGAAGTGCATTGAAGTTGGAAGCTTTGTCACATTTTTTATATTCACAGTCTTGACTTTGGGAGTTCTTAGGATGGGGATTTTAGGGGCGGATAGACTGATGTTCATTATCGAACCCCTAGCGAAATACTTCACCTTCATCCAATAATTGTAGGCAGCAGGCGGGGTTGTTGCAATGACCCGAACAACTCGTTTCCTTCGGAGTACATCTTCAGCTGCTCTTGTTAGCGTAGTCCCGATCCCGCTTTTCTGATTTCGGACATCAATGTCTAGATTGCGAATTACACCAACTTTTCCTGATATAGGATTTTTCTCAGCTCTGAACACAATCTCACCAATGACTTTCCCCTTCTCTTCAGCTACAAGCCAACCCCATCTTTCAAATGCAGCTCCTTTGTGTTCATCTTTGACCTGTTCAACAGTGGCGTAACCCCCGTCCCTTGTACGATGGAACCATCTTGTCCCCTGATATACCTCAAGGAGGTCTGTGCAATCTTTCATCATACCCTGTCGAATGGTCACCATCGCTAGACACCCCTGACTTGTAACAGGTTTCATTCTGGCTAAGGATAAAATAAACTGATGTAAGACAAAGGCACTGAAGATTAGGATTTTACCGCATCACTAATTCTAAGACTCCTATTACCGAGATCTTTTGCACTTGGGCCAAAGAGATATAGAATAGGTTCGATACCAAAACCACCCGGAATATGGATGGCGGGATGTGAAGTTCTTCGTCCAGGTAGTTGATTAGTAATCTTCAAAGACTCGATGATCTTAGAGGCTGTACTTTCAGGATCTTTCATTGAGATAACCTCAAACCCGGTTCGTTTTGCAATCTTCACAACCTTCTGGGTTCCACTTATACATAGACATGCACGAATTCGTGACCATGTTTTCATAGCATGTAATAATAACTCTGCAGTATGCTGTGAAGCTCCAAATTGAGGACTAATGAGAGCACGAGCACGACCATCTATGATTGTGATTCTTCCAGGTACTCCAGCAACATCCTTCACAGTGTTAGCGTGATTATTACAAGCCACAAAATTAGCCCGGACTTGAGGAACAATAGACTCGAAGGTTTCAGATTGCTCAATGATTCTCAGGCCTTCCAGAATATCTCCAATGACTGTTGCACGATCAGCAAGGTCATCATCTCTCCCTCCAAGTAGTTGAGAACATACTTGGCAATTCACAGCTTTTAGAGAGGGCGTCTTGTCTTGATGTAGCTCACAGAGAGTTGACCCGAGTCGTGAACGCATGCAAGCAGAACAAAGTTCTTGGACAATCTGGTCTGCGCTAGACTCGCCAGTCTTTAGCATCTCTGTTAATGTCAGGGTGACCCGAGTAATGTCACTGGCTAACTTAGTCTTTGTGAATGGTTTGCTCAGGTACTTACTAACAGCGGCTTGCGTCAAATCCATTTTCAAAGCTATTTCGGTTTGAGAAAATCCTTCATCCTTTAAAGACCTCGCTACAAATGTTCTGACTGCTTGCAGGAAGTCTCTCTGTACAATCTCACAAGGCGGCCTCATGACGAATCTCACCAATTGCTATAACACTGTTATAAGAAGCGTTATAAGAATGCTTGCATGGAATCAATTTGGTGACGCAAAGAATGGATGAGTCCCCACAGAGCATGACGAAGTACCCTGTCAGAAGGGACCCTACGAAAATCATTGTTGCTGTTACAGTCTGTGTGATTCTAGTCGTGGCGACCTATGCTGCTGTGACTTGGTGGACACCTAACCACGAAGCCCAGATTGTGGTCTACACCTATAGCTCTTTTCTTGACTGGGGAGATGAGGGTGCCGATGCTGTTCTTGAACGGGCTTTTGCACCTTTTGAGGAAAAGTATGGAGTCGATGTCGAAATCATTCTCCTAGAGGTAGATGCAAATGGTATCATCGCTAAGTTAGTAGCAGAATCTGCAAATCCTGTGGCGGATGTCGTGATAGGGATTGACAATATCCTCATTCTTCAAGAGGCTGCTAGAAATGTTTTAGAGCCATATGTGTCACCAAGTCTGGGTTTAATCAATGAGACCTTTGTTGATCTTCTCGACCCTGACCATTACCTCACTCCGTTAGATTTTGGATTGGTTACCCTGATATACTCTATGAACACAATCAACACAACCAGCCATCCGCAGCTCGCAAACCTGACATTTGCAGACCTTGCTGAAGCAGAACTAGCATCAGCTCTAGTCACTGAGAATCCTCGTTTTAGCAGTCCAGGACTTGCCTTCCTGCTCTCTCAGATTGCAGTTTATGAAGAACTACTACATGAAGACTGGACTATATGGTGGAACAATATCAGTAATGCCATAGATGTTCAGGAGGGATGGACAGCAGCTTGGTCAGTCTGGTCAGGTGATCCAAGTAAGCATCTGCTGGTAAGTTACGGAACGGATCCTGCGTACTCAGCTAACGATCTTGGAACAGCTCCAGATACTGCTGTGGCTCCATTCTACTACGATGACCAGCATTGGGCATGGATGCAGGTCGAAGGAGTGGGACTCGTCAAGAACGGTCCCAACCCAGAGTTGGGAAGAGCATTCATAGACTATTGTCTCAACGTCACTGTTCAGACAGAGATACCACTCAATCAGTGGATGTTCCCGGTAAGAACAGATCTCACACTTCCAAGTGTGTATCAATACGCCATTCATCCTGATGAAGTGAGTATGCTCAACCATCTTCTGAGCGCCAATCAGATAGCATCGAATCTTACTGATTGGCTGAACCTGTGGGACACGACTAGGACACCATAGAAGAGGAGAATAAAGTGAATGCACGAGGGCTTGCAGGGTATGCAGTACTAGCATTCCCAATCCTATTACTTACAGTGTTCATACTGTGCCCCGTCCTCATTGTGACACTGCAAGGATTCACGTCTGGAACCTCGTTCCTTGACGTCGTCGCATCACCAGCAATTCAATTCACAATTATTTTCACATTTAGCCAAGCAATTCTGAGTACAATCATGGCTGTCTGCATCGGTTTGCCAGGCGCATTCTTGATTGCAAGATTGAGGTTCAGAGGGAAATCATTGGTGAAGGCCATGATGATTGTTCCATTTGTGCTACCGCCTATAGTTGTTGTCGTGGGATTTCTACAGATGTTTGGACCCTATGGAGTCATCGATTCTATCCTCATGTGGATTCAAGGCTCTAGCTCATCAGTCTTCAATTTGGCAAAAGGGGTTCCTGGAATCATCCTCGCTCACACTTTCTACAATGTACCACTTGTTCTCCTAATGGTTTCTGCATCCCTTGAACGTTTAAATCCAGAGATAGAAGAGAGTGCAGAGATACTTGGTGCCACACCACTCCAGAGATTACGCCGAATAACACTCCCCCATATCATGCCTTCACTGCTTGCAGCCGCAGTTCTGACGTTTATGTTCTGTTTCATGTCATTCCCGATTGTTCTGGCATTCGGTCAAGGAGTCTATCTGACAATAGAGGCCCAGATTTACAACGCATTCAGAATCTTCGATTATGGACAAGCTAGCTCACTGACACTAATACAGATAGTCGTCACACTTAGTCTTGCTTTTGTCTATGTCAAACTTGGAACGCGAGAGGACGATAGTGGTCCGACAGCCTCAATCAAAACAACAACCTTCAGTCGTTACCGATTGGCAGAAAGGTGTCTAATCATAGGCTACCTGGTATTAATCGTGGTCTTAGTACTTGGACCCATTGCAACAATAACCAGAGCATCCGTTTTTGATCCGATGGCACAAACATATACTTTCGATGGGTTCACCAATCTCTTCACTGCTGGGAGTTGGTATCTAGTCAATTCGCTATTCTATGCAGGTTTGGCGACTATGTTTGCAGTGGTCCTAGGTGTACCACTGGCCATCGCTATAAGGTCAAAATCGAAGACTGTACCCACGCTTGCATCGACTATGATTCTGTTGCCACTAGGAATATCTTCCGTCACAGTTGCCTACGGACTTGTTCTTGTGATTGCGGTTCCACTAGGACTTATCACAAATCCGTGGCCAATCATAGTTGTGGCACAGACAATCATTGGACTTCCCTTCAGTGCCAGAGCGATTGAGATTGCCATGAGCAAGATTGACTCAGCAATATTGGAACAGGCTGATTCCTTAGGCGCGTCTAGAATCCAACGTCTTCTCTTTGTTGAGCTCCCCCTACTTGCTCCAGGAATCCTTGTTGGTGGAGTGTTCGCATTTGCAATGGCCATTGGAGAGATGTCAGCCACTCTGTTTATCGCGTTACCTCAGAACTACACTCTTGCTGTAGCAATCTACCATTATCTTGGTATCCGGGCTTTTGTTGAAGCAGGAGCAGCTGCCCTTGTTCTTGTGATCATCTGTGTAATTGCATTTCTTGTCATGGAACGAATCTCAAAAGGTAGCACTGGAGGTGCTTTGTGATGGTTGAAGTTGAACTAAGAGGACTCATACGAGAATTCAGTGACGGTTCCAGGATTGGACCAATTGACCTTCAAGTTCGAGATGGAGAGTTTCTGACTCTTCTAGGCCCCAGCGGATCTGGAAAAACAACTACACTACGCATGGTAGCTGGTTTCATCGAGAACGTCGGTGGTAGTCTACTTTTTGATGGGAAAGATATGGTCAACGTCGAACCGCGTGAAAGACACATAGGAATGGTGTTTCAATCAGTCGCACTATTTCCCAATATGACCGTATTCGGGAATATCTCATTTGGACCGGATATGGCAGGTTGGTCAAGAGAGAAGACCATTGAACGAGTTGAGGAACTGGCAGATCTCCTGGGCATTCGTCATTTGTTGTTGAGGAAGATATCCGAAGTTAGTGGAGGAGAAGCACAGCGGGTGGCCCTGGCACGAGCACTTGCTACTAATCCTAAACTCCTCTTACTTGACGAACCTTTGTCTGCATTGGACCTACAGCTCAGGGAGCGGCTGCAAACAGAGATACGACGAATTCAAAGAAAACTGAAAATAACAACCATCTATGTCACTCACAGTCAGGATGAGGCATTCGCAATCTCAGATAGAGTGGCAATCCTAAATGATGGAATCGTGAGTCAAGTTGGTACTCCAGAAGAACTCTATGATTCTCCAGCAAACGAATTTGTTGCCAGATTTCTAGGAAGTGGCAATGTATTTTCAGGTCAAATAAAAGAGGTATCAGGAGGTCACCTCAAAGTTTTGTCCAATGATAATTGGTTTGAAATTCCAGGCGAGGGGGAAATCAATTCTCAAATCATTTTTAGTGTGAAGCCTGAAGATGTGATAATTTCCGACTCATTACCAGTAGATTGGGCAGAAGCTGAGCTTATTGCAATCACACCACAAGTAGGATCGTTTAAGGTGAGTCTTGATTTTAATGGCATCCCAATAATTGCTCTAACCTATGATGAAGAGCTTGTCATGCGCTTGAGATCTAATGGTGAGAAGACAATTGCATTCGCTTTCAAAACCGAATCAATCATCATCCTCGGAAACTGACTCTTTGCGGTCTCCGGGAGGTGGAGGGATGTTGAAACTCTTTGGTGCTGGTTCAGGTTCAGTTTCTAGTTCAGGCGATGGTTCCGGTTCAGGTGTGGATTCGAATTCTGTTTCAACATACGACTCAGAACCTGTTGATGAAACTGGAGTCATCCTGAGCAACTCTCGGTCAACTAGAGCTACCACTCTGCTTCGTATGTAGTTTGGAGAACCAGCCATATCTGGTACATCGAAGTTAGTCGTTAAATATCGCAACATGGATAGAGTGGCTCTCTTTTTGAAAGCCATGAAAACAATAGTAAAGTTGAGAATGATTGAGAAGAGTGGACCCAGTGATACTATAATGATGAATATCGGAATCCATGGAGCTTCTGTCGCAACATTGAAGGTTAGCTCCAACCAAACAAGAACAATGTCTACTCCTGCAAAAAACTCAAGAATATCCTCAACATCATCACCAACATTGCTTAGAGACCTGTCTTTTGAATCAAGATGAAAAAGTCCAGAGTCTTTCATTAACCATGGACCGAAGTAGAGCAACATTATTGTAAATGGTAGAATGACTATGCTCACAATCATCAACACTGAACCTAGAAAGATTAGATCCCCCGTGCTTAACTGAACCATTAATTCAAAACCGAGGAGCGTTAGAGCAATCCCAACAACCAACACCGAGCCGTAGAGGGATCTTCTAAAAACAGTCCCTAAATTCTCATCTTCTGGTTCTGGGGAGAGGAAGTAGTCTCCAGCGTGTCGTTTTGCATATCTATGAATATAGAGGGGCAGACTGACCGTTCTTGGCCACTTGACAAGAATTACGCATAATATGAATGCGAGGATTAGAGATCCTACAGAAGCTCCCAACATGTAGAGAGTATATGGAAGAAACCGAGAGGGGTCAATACTAAACACACTAGAAAGGTTCAGTATGGTAAGAAGCCCCCATGTGGATGCAAGCATAATGACTGTTGATGTAATGAACGCAAGAATGAGTTTGCCCGAGCTTAAGCCCTCAACTTCATCGAATTGTTGCTTATACGGGTTTGAATATGCTTGTGGTTCTTCCATTGTCCGCAACCAAATAATGTAGGCTCACCTGACTCATAAGCCTTATTCACATCTATTAGAGCCAGATTCCGGCTTCATATCTAACACAATAACAATCATATACCACAAAAAGGGAATAACCATTACGCTGGTCAGATACTACATTTGTCCAGTGTTACAAGCTTAATGAGTAGCGTAGTGATCGATTATGGTAGTAGGCTACGAGGTTTTGGAAGACGGGACCCTGAATGAGGTCGAAATAACTAAGGATGATCTTGAGTCAACAATGGTAGTTTGTGTCGTCGATGATGAAACAAAGAGTATCTACCTTTGGAAGGGAGTCCAAGCAGGCATCAGAAGGAAGTTTATTGGAGCAAGAGTTGCCACTAATCTAAGGACGGAATATGGCTTTCATTTTAAGGTACGCCCATTGGATGAAGGAGAAGAACCTCCTACCTTCTTTACAGCCTTGGATGGCACAACAGCTGCAACAAGGGTTTTGAAACCTGGTGAGCAAGCACCTCCCCCAATGCCACCGAAACCAAGGACTGAAGCAACTGATAAACAAGTCGAGGTAGCATCTGCACCACCTCCAAGACCACAACCGTCAGAGCCTGAATCAAGAGCAACGGCAACTCCTCCTCCCAGGCCACCATCTCCAACCACTACAACTTCTACCGTATCAACACCGCCTCCAAGACCACCAACTTCTTCAGCTGCGCGTCAAGTCTCATCAGGAGAGATTCAAGCTATGATCAAAGAGCTTGAATCAGTTGATCCACCCGAGGGGTATCAGAGGGAGTTACTGATTGTTTATAATGAACTCTTCACAGTAGCTGAGCACAAGATTGCTGTGTTTGGGCAGGAGAAGGTTGAGCGGAAATTTGAAAAAGTTAAGGATCCTCCCGAAGGAACATTTATGGCGGAAGGATTCATTCCTCGTGTCATTGTAAAAGATGGAAGAGTATTAGGAATTGAACTGCTCAAAGGAACCCCTGATGCCATTCTAAGTCCAATCAAGGCTGAAATGAAAGAGCGTCTTGGGGACCTTATTAGCTTCTTTAGAGCTGAGCTGGAAGAAGAAACAGAAACAGACCCGAAGAAGGGCAAAGCAAAGGCAAAGGGTAAGAAGTTAGTTGCCAAATGATACTGAATAGCATGAAAAGAGGTAAATAAAATGTCATCTCATCTTGACCCTGTAAAGGAAAAGGAACTTGTTGAGCTACTGATGGGTCTCACTAATTATGCAGACCTTGATGCAATAGCTGTCGTTAGCAAGCAAGGAGTCAAACTTGCGTATTTTGCTACAGAAGAGTCTGATGCGGACCCAGATCTCATGGCTGCAGTTAGTGCTGCACTTCTTATGACCGGGGATATGGCCGCAACAAAACTAGGTCTCGATGAGCTCTACGAGGTTGTTGTTCGAGGCAAGGATGGTTTTGTAGTTCTCTCGCATGCAGGTGAATTCTTACTAATGGGTTCCGCAAAAGATCTGACATCGATGGGTCTCGCAGTCACCCAAATGAGGAAATATGCTCGTGAAGTTGGCGAGCTTCTAGGACAGTAACTTGCAGGACTTCAGTAAGTCAATACTAAGTACTAATAATACAGTTCTTCATTAGTTAATGGATTAGACTACAATATGGTTGTCGCAATCGTGAAGGGCATAATCGTGTTTGATGAAGCGGGTATTCGTCAAGCGTCAGTAGGTCTCGAAGATATTAGAGTGAATCAGGAATTGTTCGGGTCCTTCATGTCCGCGATTCAAGCCTATGCCCAGAGATCCATTGGCAGCGAAATGAGGGGACTCACATACAGCAATGTGAAACTGATGATGGGTCGAGCGGGAGAGAACTATGTTGTGACTTTACACTCTGTAGATGACACTGAAGCAGAGTGGAATCATCGAGCAACACTACGAGTTGTTGAAGGAGATGGATTCAGACTCAACGATCAGTATCTTGAGATTTTGACAGAACTTCTCACAGAAGAAAAATTGTCCGTTGATGAGGCCGTAACTCTGGCTCAGATGAAACGTAACAATACCGTTGATTTATGATTTTCTGCTAGTATCATTTGGATATAGTTTCCTCCGGGTCAAGGACGACAGATTGAAAGCCATACAAAAATAGTATCTGGATGAGAAAGATGAACGAATCCAATTCGCGCCTCAGGCTTTATGAGAAACGGGGAGAAACCTCAATTTTCATTGATGTTGAGATCGATGATAACGGCAATGTCTTTATGTCAGGACAGGATGTAGGCGAGGCTCCAAAGAAATTTTGGGGCGATTCAGACTACGAGTACTGGACTATCGTTAAACAGGAACAGAAAGATCTTCTTCTTCTCTCGCTCATAAAAGATAAATTTGGGGGTAATGCAAAAGCGGTCTCCAATTTCAATGACTACCTAACCAAGGAGGGAATTCCATATGAAGGTGGTTCTTATGCATGAGAACATTCAACATAACTTCAGTTTGAGCGGTGATTGCCTTCGTGTCAGAATCAAAAAGAGCCGCTAGTGAATAGTTATAGATTCGGATGAGGTTAGTGTGATAGTAAACAATATACGCAGGATAATTGGGACAAACCGATTATCAGACAATAGAGCTATCCGATTAAGTTGAGTAGTCTTGACAAGCCATCGCTTAATTACTAGGAAAACAATAAGGATCACTAGTCCGATGTCCAGCAATTGACCTAGATTTAGCAAGAGCCCAAAGATGTTTATTGTAAGTGGACTAAAGAAAGAAATCCTTTGAGTGTGATCCATCGAATGTTTGCCCAAGCTTGTACATACCAATCTTCAAAATAGACACAAATCCATATATCCCCTTGAATAGGAGGAACATAAAGGTGATCTGGCCATGGAACATATCTCCAAGGTGTGTAAATAAGGTCATCTGAATCTCCCAGCCGAACTTGCATTGAGCGGAAAGGAATTGGAGCATTGCTATTGGCTCTCGACTTGGAAGTGTATTCTCACTCAAAACAAGGTCAAAATGGTTAGAAGTTGGTCTTACAGTTGTGATTCTCATATTAGCGGGATTTCCATTATTGAAAGTGCTATTTCCTTAGTAATAGAGGACAATTGAAAAATATGGTTTCGTTAATACTTTTTTGAGGTAACTGCCCCTCATTATTTTGTTCATTTCGGATTTGTTTGTATACACATAGCTCAGTGAATGACGAGCCCACGTACACGACTATTCAAAACTCGCGGATGTTGACTGCAATCACACCTGTACCAGCCATGTTCAGGTCAACAGCCACAACTCAATCAATGGTCACACCCAGAGGTGTTTCTAGATTATAGCGAGAATTTCGAATAGGAGCAGAAGTAATATATCGGTATGATATTACTAAATGCTAGTTCGCTGGGTGGCCGAGGAGAGGAAGGTCGCTTGCATGCGTTATCAAATAAGAGATGCAAGACGCCTTGGTCATTACCACCATACTATGCGTGGTTTCTAATGCTCCTTCTGCTGCCGGACGTCGTGAGAGGAGGCGCATATGCATATGAACCGGAGACTACTGAGGATCCAACTGGTTTCTGTTGTTTTTATCACGATAATGCTTGTTGGGTTTATTCCACAAGCAGTTTGGGCTGGCGAGATGATGCAGCAAGAGGAACCATTATTCCGAGACCCATTGGCGAAGTACGAGATAGACCCTGTATACATCTTTTATGATCCATCAAGTAAGCTACTGAGAACGATAGCAGAAAATGTTCACCAAGTACTTGCATTTCGGCTTGAACATATACAAATGGTGTCAATTTGCGATTGGTCAAGCCTGCAATATGAGTTAATGGCAGAACCATGGATTGCCATCTATGCTTTGAGTTCGGATTTGAGGAGTGTTCATTTTCGAGATATGAACATTACTTGGGACCAGTTCTACAGTCTATTGGCAGAACATGAAATGACTCAACATATCGTTGGAATGGGGAATACATTAAGCTTAGAACAATTTCTTGTTGATGCGAACACGAATATTCGTACAAGCAAGGCGGAACAGGTAGACGGCTTACTTCTCGCTTTCTTTGATATGTGGACTATACACGAAGTCATTTCAACAAGAGCCGACCTTAGCAGTGACTATGAGAACGCTGCTGGTGATCTTCGGACCATCGCGTTGAAGATTTATGGCGATAACTTCGAAACGTTCTTTGAGAGAAGTATTGAACCAGTAGATGCAGTTGGTGAGATTGATCAAGATGATATGCAGAAGAGAACCGATGCGATGTGGGCGGAGCATGCACCTACAATCGAGCCAGCATTCTATCAAATGGGTGAAGAAGGAAAACTGGTCGAGCTAGAGGAGGAAGAGCTGCCTGAAGACTTCTCGCCTGCAATCAAAATAAGCACTGCAGATGAAGTTGCATCTAGTGATTATGTTCTTGGTGAGATTCCTCTGCTTTCTGCTCTCAGGGGACCTATTGGTGAGATAATTGATGTTCTTTTGAGTGTCCTGGGTGACTCCGGTTCAACTGTAATCTCTATACCCACGGACCTTATCGAGACCATCAAGGGCTTGTTCGAGGTTCTTGAACCAATAATTGGAATTGTGAAAGATTTCGACCTTGAGTCCCCACTAAAATCAATTGTCCAAGCCATAGCGAACGAGTTCCCGTTTATGGCGGAATTCAAGGACTACTTGAATATTATATTGAAAGCTCTCTTCAACTTCAGAGGTGATATTGCTAGTATATTGGAAATAGTCGGAGAGCTCGTAACTGCTCTTTTGCCTGATTCCGTTCCGGAGATGGCAAAGGACTTCATTGGTCAAATCCTTGGTACCGAGAATGGTCTCTGGGACATCATAAGTAGCGTTGTTTCCGAAGGCAAAGGGGTGTTTGATACTATATTCAGTTTCTTCACGAAGAATACACTTCAAGCCTTTCTGAACAAGACTCTTGCTGCAACACTCGGAATGACCTCAGGTCAGGTCTCGACTCTTCTTCCGCGAATCATAAGTTTAGTGGAGGCAACAATTGACTTCCTCTCAGGCAAGGATTTTGTGAAGTTTGTAGAAACAATCGGAACCGACCTTCTGGGTTCCATTCTCTCGGTCACGGGTCTGAGTGATGCTGTCGACAAAGTAATGTCTATTGTGAAGATGGGAATGTCCGCTTTCAATCTACTCGATGACTTTGACACTACATCTTTCCTAGAGTTCGGAGTTGATATGTTGCAGGAGATTGTTGGTGGATCCAACATCCCCGGTGGTGCCGAAGATCTCGCAAAACAGATGATGGCAGTAATCAAATCGTTCCAAGAAGGGGCATTCAGTGATGTCAATGGTTTCAAGTCACAAATCTCAAGCATCCTTGATTCTGCTACAAGTGGTGTCACCCAAGCCATCAAGGATGTTGTCCGAGATACTATGACCATGCTCACTGGTTTCTTCAATGGAGCCTTCGACAAGAATCAGCTGCCTGACCTATTCGAGATTGCTGCAGATTTGATTAACGAAGTCATAGGAGGAGGTGAAGCAGCCCAGGTCATTGAGGCGCTCAATAGCGCTGTGAAGCCAATCATGGGTCTAATTGCCCTTGTGTCCGACAGTGACGCTCTGAAGAACATGGTCAGCAAGACTGTCAGTAATTTCGTTTCTGAACTCAGCGATGCCCCCACTATGATAAAGAATGTTCTCTCGTATCTGGATGTTGAGAATGTCATTAGCGGCTTGCCAGGCTCTGATGAGGTCTTGGATACTGCCGGGCAAATTGTTGGCGGCATCATCACGATGATTCAGGGGATCAAGGGTCAGTCATTCCAAGGTATCATGCAGTCTGTTCTAATGGCTGCTGGTTCGCTGGTTGGCTCATTGCCAGCATTTGATGATGTTCCAATTGATGCCTTTCTGAAACTACTGCAATCATTCTTCCCAGATGCTTTTGGTATTAGTAAGGAGGATATGCCAAGCTCCACGGAGGTCATTAGTGAGATACTAGGTTATGCGGAGGGCCTCCTTGGCGTTGGTTTCGATGAGACCATGCTCGAAGACACGCTTGAGTTCTTCATGGATATTAAGGACATTTTCACAAATGGTGTGAAATGGCTCCTTGGAAAAGTTTTCGACTGGCTGAGTGGGCTCATCAAACCGGTGCTTGAGGACATTGAGAACACGATTGAAGGATTATTTGCTGGTCTTGACGACCTACTAGGGTTCTCAGGTAAGTTTCCAATTGGCCTTGGTGACTGGTCCCTCTTTGACCTAGAGTACGCTCTGGGAATCCGAGCCAATTTCGCTATTGACCTAAACCCCATATTCGATATGATTGTGAGCATGATTTTCGATGCTCGTGAGGTCTTCTCAATGGACAACATTGGAGACTTCTTCAAGACTATGCTGAGCTTCTTCGAGATTTCGCCACAATTCTACGCGGAACTTGGTATTGGCGGTTTCGACACCGAAAAGAACGCTCTCATGAAAACAATGCTCTCATCCCTTGGTCTCAAGCTCTCATTCGAAGGTTCTGCTAAATTTGTCGTGAATCTTTTCACTTTCAGAGGAGGAATGTTTGAGTGGGATAATTTCTTCAAGATCGTAGAGTGGAGCCTTCACATTAAAATCCACATTGGGAAAGTATTCACGCTTCTTGATTTCCTGACAGCTGGAGTGGGCGGTGGCGCACTAAATACGGTGGCAGAATTCCTAGGTCTGGATATGATAACAATCGAAGTGTACTTTGAGATAGCAATTGATATTGTCAAGAAGGCAGCCACTGCAGTGGCCGCAGAGGTATCCAGTATGACCCTCACTATCATTTTCGGTCTATCGCTGCACATTCCCATAGAGCTGATAATCGTGGCTATAACCATAGACGGAACGCTGGAGATCATTCTGACGTTCTTCCAAGACTTCGCGGACCCAGCGCCAATGAAGATAACGCTGCGGCTGATATTCACGCTTAAGGTGAAGTTCCGATTTCTGATGTTCAGTGATTCTGCTAAATTCACTTGGGAGCCTGGCGGTCCATGGGACCTGTCACCGAATAAGGGTGAAGTGGAGTACAACGAATCGGGAGTAGGATTTGACACTGACGGAGACGGGCTTGCGGACACTTTCGAAGATGAAACACCTGGATTGGATAAGAACAAGGCAGATACTGACAATGATGGGGCAAATGACAAACTCGAGTTCCAAACCATGGGAACGGACCATGCCAATCCTGACAGCGATGGAGACGGGCTTCTTGATGGACGTGAGTGGGACCTTGGAACCAACCCAATGCGCGAAGATACTGACTGGGATGATGTCGATGACTACAAGGAAGTGGAGGTCTATGGGACCAATCCGCTCGAGCAAGACACTGATGGAGATGGACTCAGTGATTCATATGAGATATACACCAAACTCGACATTTCCAACGTAACCCCCACTGTCACAGAGATCATCATCGGAGGGGAGTCCTACAATGATCGCACCGACCCTTTGAATCCTGACACAGACGGAGATGGGCTTGTGGATGGAGATGAAGGCCCAATGGGGGCCTATTACGGAGACCCTGCACTCTATAACGACACTGAAGATTCCACTTCGGAAACTGGTTGGGCGATGGATCCGAATCCTCTGATTTTCAACGGAGGCTTTACTCATCCACTAGATGCTGATACAGATGATGACTCTGCGTTACAACTCTACAATGGAGTTGTCGACTCTCAAGCATACCTCTTCCTAAAGGACATGAATGATGGCGCAGAAGTTGCCGGATTCTGGATTATCATCTATGATGAAGAAGGTGAGCCTGAGAATAAACACGTGTTCACCAATCCATGTAATCCGGATACGGATGGAGACACAGGTGTCACAGACCGAACACCTCAGCCAGGATTGTGGCTTAACAGTGATGGCTATGAGCTTGCTCAGACGCCGCCCACTGATCCAACCGATGGTGATTCTGATGATGATGGGATTCTGGACGGTCTGGAG
The DNA here is from genome assembly GCA_964590575.1 of uncultured archaeon. Taxonomy (GTDB): domain Archaea; phylum Asgardarchaeota; class Thorarchaeia; order Thorarchaeales; family Thorarchaeaceae; genus SMTZ1-45. Next base: position 19,892 of record CAZPWM010000028.1, on the reverse strand, counting down.
GGCGTATTGAACCCGTACAGCAACCACACTAATCCATTAGACCCTGACACTGATGATGACGGACTATTTGACCTTCAGGAGATTCTGCTTGGCTCAGACCCACGAGAACAGGACACCGACGGAGACATGATTTCCGATGGTGATGAGTTCTACACCTTCTTCACTAATCCCAATGTCTGGGACTCAGACTTCGATGGTCTTGGAGACGGAGAAGAGGTCTACTTCTGGCACACAAATCCCATGACTGATGATAGCGACGCGGATATGATCTACGATGGCGACGAAGTTCTGATATATGGCTCAGATCCAATGGACGAGGATTCGGATAATGATGGGCTCACGGATTATGAAGAAATTTTCGTCTATTACACGGATCCGTTTGATTATGACACGGATGATGACCTTCTGTCTGATGGTGAGGAGATTGAACTCTATGACTGTGACCCACTTTCATGGGATACCGATGGCGACTCGATAACTGAGCCAAACGAGTTCGGTGAGATGACCTTCCCATTAAATGACTATCAAGAGGTTAATGGCTTCTATATCTTCAAAATGAACGAATCTGGCATAATGTATCAGGAGTGGGTATTTACAAACGTCACAGAAGCAGACACGGATCAGGATGGGCTTAGTGACGCAATGGAGCTTTATCTCGCATCTGGACTAGTGCCATGGCTAGACCCAATTCCACTTGACCCGGCAAACAAGGACACTGACCATGACTTCATCCCCGATGGAGCTGAGATGGCAATAGAGAATGTGTCAGGACTCATCTATCCATACAGAGCAATGACCCTTGTCTTCAGATACAATACCTCTCCTGTTGATCGAGATTCTGATGACGACCTTCTGATTGACTATCAGGAAGTTCTGGTGTTCAACACAAATCCTGCAAACAATGATACAGATAACGATACGATAACGGACTGGTGGGAAACCTGGGTCTACAACACGTCAGCATTATACAACGACACAGACGGCGATGAGCTCTATGATTTCGAAGAAACCCTAGTGGAGGTCTGGCCATATGGCCCGTGGCCGCCGAGTAACTGGTCTATAGGAATGGAAACTGAAGAGATGTATGCGTATACGCACGAATCTATGTTTGCGTTAGCTGAAGAATCGCCGATATTACAGTTCGTTCCATCACAGGCGATTTATGAAACATTAGCTACAGATCCAGACTGTGATGACGACTGGCTACCTGATGGTGCAGAAGTCAATTTCTACCATACGGACCCGTTGGATGACGACTCAGATGATGATGGGGTCCCCGACACACTGGAATTTGACACAGACTTCGATGGACTTGAAGACGGTATTGAGTTTCAACTTAAGCTCTACAGGCTTGGCGGAGGGATATTCGTTCAAGACTCAGATGGCGATGGCATATCTGACGGTGATGAATACTACCTCTATGGTACTAACCCCGCATCAGCGGATTCAGATGGGGATGGCTATCCAGATGGAATGGAGATTGTGATTGGGACCAATCCCTTGACAAACACCACAATCACCGAGTATGAGCAGGCGATATCAGTGTCGCGTGGCGAGGCGTCAATGGACGTTCTAATGCCTCTGGCCATAGTGAACAACGCCCAGACTGTTGATGTGAATGTTCTGAACTTCACGTCATTCAAGAGTATGAAGTTCAGATATAACACGAGTGCAGGGTGGAGTAACAATCTGACAATGACCTACAATCCTGTGACGATGACTTGGACTTATACAGCTATGCAGTGGGAGATAGGCACATACGAACTCCAAGTGTTTGCTGTAGACTACGATGACGACACCCATATGGCTATCAGAATCTTCACAGTGGCTGCAGCTCCAACCTACCTTGAGCCTATCAGCCCACTTGTGTACCTGGCTGTGGGAGCTGGGATTGGAATCTTTGTGATATTATTCCTACTTTATGGACTGCCATTGATCCTGAGGTACAGGAAGAAACGGCGGGGACCGGAACCTGGTGAGAAACCTCCCGAGTTGGAAGCGCTCGCCGAAGATGTTTCCGAGAAGAGCAAAGAGAAGAGCTCCGAGAAGAAGAGTGACTCGTCTAAGAAAGAGAAGAAGAGTACAACCTCCAAGAAGAATAGCAGAAAGGGTGGCAGTAGTCTTGCGTTGATGTTCCTTGCATTGACATTCTTGGGTATGTTGTTGGTTAGTTCATTCGGATATGTTCCAAGCGCACCCATGCGGGGAACGGAAGAGGATACCTCAGCTTTCGACCAGTATCCTGCAGGTTGGGAGGACCTCCCACCTGAGCTTCAAGGACAAATTGCTGAGATGTTCAATCCCACTGTTCAGAAGATGCCATCAGATCAGGACATCGGTCAGGTCCTTGGCGATAGGGTGAATGATTATGCAATGAACTACGAACCATGGCGTTCAAAAGCGGCAATTCATGCTGTAGCATATGACGAGGGCACTGGCTTTCTGGCACTTGGTGGTGGTTATCTGTATGACAACCAGATCCACGTGTTTAGACTGAACACTCAGACAAATCTATGGGACAAGGTCTGGGACACAGGGGACAGTGTTTTCCAAAGCGATGTCATGGCACTCGACTTCGGTGATACGGACCTTAACAACCTCATCGAAATTGTGGCTGGGTGTACCGATGGATACGTATACGTATTTGAACAACGTCACCTCTATGACCCATACGCAAACACAGAGAATCAGTTCGATCATGTCTGGACATCACCAGACATGTTTCGAGTCTTCGCATTGAAAGTCGATGATGTTGATCGTGATTATCGACCTGATATCATTGCAGGCGGCTGGGATGGTAAGCTGCATCTCTTCGAGTACGACAATCACTCTGGATATCCCTTTGTCGAGGAACATTGGATCACCTATGATGAAGTGGCAACACTTGACGCGGGAGAGAAGATCTACAGTCTGGAAACCGGTGACACGAACTACAATGGTCTTCCGGAGATTATTTGCGGCTCAAGAGATGGGACTGTCTATGTCTTTGAGAATGATGGAATTACTATCATGATAAACGGACAGCCATTCCCGCTGATCTATGATAACCATTACTACCTCAATTGGACATCAGAGAACTACACTTGGACACCAATCCAGTCAATGGCTGTAGGTGAGCTTGACAACACTCCTGGTGATGATATTGTGTTGGTGGCTCAAGGCCAAGGAGTCTTCACGCTTGAATGGAACCCGTGGACACACACCTATGACTATCAAAAAGTGTATCGTGACTTCAAACCATGGGAGACCTTTGGATTCTGGGGACTCGACAATTATGTAGACAGAATGATATATGCCCATAATGTAACTTACCATGATCCTTTGGATATCACTATCATAGAGAATGAACCGATTGAGTATGTTTGGAATGATGTTCTCTTGATCTTTGAACCAGACGCCAGCGTGTACCCGTACAACTCTGGAATGGCTGGACCGGTCCATCATGGAGGCGCGTTGGATGGGAACTTCTCCAATTTCAATGCATTTCTGGTTGGTGTTGATAATGCCACTGCAATTCTGGACTTCGGTCTTGATGAGGAAGGAACGGGTGGAGCCAATAGCAATGACGACCTTGAGATCTATTTCAAAGCAGGGACTGATTTGAGTCACTTAAGTTCAGACTTCTGGTTCTATATCTCACAGGACGGTACAGACTGGGAACTTATCTCATCGGACAGATACAATCCAGATGTTGATGTGGTTGGAGTCGATGTTGACGACGCGCTTTCACATAGAAAATGGGACTGGTTCAGGTATGCTAAGATCATGGTGAATAACTCAGGGTTCTACCAGGTCAATGGAATCGAACTAGAGCAGGTCTACAACACACTCACCGACGCATTGAGCGTGACAGTAGGACCCTTAAGACTTGATGGCATGAGTTACCTTCAGGGCTTAGATGAGCCAATCAAGATCATCGTGGGGAGTGTAACTGGCGAGATTAATGCCATAATGTACAACGACACATCATTCGAGTATGATGTGATATATGACTCCGGAGATGATTCATTCTACACCTTTGGCGCGAACATCTGGGACATGATTTATGTTGGAAATCAGCCAGATGTACCAACTTGGAACTGGCAGTATGGAATGCCTTGGGTCCCTGACGCTGGAACAACCTACAGCTCCTGGAGCTACGCAACGCTGAATCCATGGCTCTTTGGTGGTGCTACATTCAACTACCTGATGGGAACAAATGAGGGACAGGTACGTGTCTTCACTGTTCCTGATGTTGTGCCAGTTGGTATTGGCCCAGAAATCGATTTCACTACTCAGGCTTACTTCAATAATATCAATATTGAAATCGCAGGAGATGGCTGGGATAGCGTTTCTGTCGAAGCGCCACTGTTCATGAACGGACTTGAGCTGGCAAATCCCTACAGTATATGGCCTTTCATTGCACTTGGTCTATTCAACCCAGAGATATCCTTGGAGGATATCCCCCTCACCTCCTCTACGACTGATCCTACACGTGCTGCAGTTGTCTTCTACTATCGAAGTGACGAGCTATCTGTGTTCAGCGACCGAATAGATCTCTGGGAGATAGATTCTACTGGTGAACTGACCGAGGTCATAAACATGGCACCCGTGGAGCCAAAATTAGACTTTGCAGACTTTGATGGTGATGGCGACCTCGACTTCACAGTGTCAAATGGCCATATCTACATGGCACGTAACATGTGGTATGAATCAGGAACAATGAACTTTACACTTGTAAGAGGGTACTATGATGAGATTAATGCCAAACAGACAAGTAAGATCTGGGGACAGCCTGAGATGGTCGATATTGACAGTGATGGCGACCTCGATCTCATACTCAGCTACTCTAACAAGATGGGTGCCACATGTTGGATAAACGATGGTACGGCAGAGAATCCTACCTGGGTCGAGGACAAGATGATAATGTCTAATCCACTCCCTGAAACGAACATGAAGTACCAGAACTTCACAGACATTCGTATCGTACCAAAGATGGGGAGCTACTTTAGTGGCTACACCCTTGAGCGATGGTACGAGTTCTGGGGCTGGGACATGGACTTTAACTGGACCCTTGCAGGCTACCGTGAGGGGAACCAGAGACTTGCCTGGGCTGCTCCTGAGTTCGACACAACTGAGAGCTATATTGTTGCAAGCTATCCACGTGTAGCACAACTTGACTTCAGTCTCATGAGTGGTGGTCTTGTTGGATATGAGATCTATAACAACATCGGATTCCATGTTCATGAGTCTTGGAGTAATGATGCTGACCTAGGGGATTGGACATTGACCATTACCGCTGGAGACATCGATGGTGATGGAAACAATGAATTGATCGTTGGGGATTATGATAATAATGTGTACGTCTTCGAGCACCTCGCAAACAACAACTACAAACGAATGTTTAGGTCCTTTGACCTCAATCACACAGAGATTTCGGATGTATCTCCGTATCTCTATGAGGACTTGGAAGGCATCTCTGGGGATTTCAATAGACGGATATGGGACCATGCGAACCATCTGGTTGCAGATGTGGATTTGGACCAAGACGGTCTCAAGGAGATTATCGTGTCTGCCAATCTGCAGATTTATGTCTTTGAAGACAAGGGTCTCTATGGTGGTGACGAAATACAGTTCGTCTATTCGATTGACCTGAGAGATACTGAGTGGTCTAGTCGTGCTGGCTGGGAAGAAGTGACTGAGATTACAGCCATGGCTGCAGGTGACGACCTCGACTATAATGGTGAAATGGAGCTTGCTGTGGCAGCCGGTCCATACCTGTTCATCTACAATGTGCCTGTTGGTACCTTTGAAGGAATGAATGAAACGGAATTCTTTGTCACACATTCAGCATTGGAAGGTCGATACTTCCTTGTGGGTAATCCCGAGTATCCAGACTTCCGATACTACTACATCAACACCATGACCCTCTGTGATACCGACGAAGACGGTTACAAGGAAGTGATCATTGGTGGAATCGAAGACACTCGATTCGAGCGGCAGAATGGATTCGTTCACATTTACGAATGTCAAGGAGGCACGTTCTACAAGGCATGGGAAGCACCTGAGGAGGTGACCTATTGGAATCCAATCAGTGTCATCAGGCTCGATGACCAAGACTATGACGGTGCTCAAGAGATTGTCATCGGTCATACCCATGGATTCGATCTCTGGGAATGGATTCCGGGCACTGACTCTGAATACCAGAAGGTGGAGTACGTCACTGCATCCCCCAACTATCCTGTTGTTCCTCTGAAGAAGGCTCACTGGCCAAGTGGAACACCTGCTGATGAATTGGACACAATCACGACGGAGCGGTCTATAAAGGACATGGCACGGGGTATCGGTCCATTCGATGACTACATCTTCATGGTCTATGAGAATGCCTCTCGAATCTGGCTTAAGTTATACCTAGAACCTAATGATCTGTGGTCATATGGTGAATACCTCCTTACTCCATCCACTGGTATGACATACACTGGGAATGCAAGTTCCATTGTGAGAGAGATTCGACCCTCCATACAATCTATGCCTGATGGCGACCTGTACATCATGTGGGAAGTGTACGATACTCTAGCTAACCACTACGTAGCAATCTGCTACTTTGATACAAGCACAGGGTGGCATGGAGTGCTCCTCTGGCGAGACACCTATGGTGTGCAGCCCATCGGTACAACCTTCTATGATAGATACTGGCCAAGTGTCTTTGAGTATGACAGTACGCATGTTGGTTTTGTCTTCATGTACGATGCATGGAATATCATCTCAGGTAATATTTACGGACGCGTTGGCGCGGCATATATCTTGAAGGACCTCTCTGGTTCATGGACGAACTGCCATCCCAACTTCAATGATAGGACATACTTCCAGGCTCATGACGTGGATGTGGTGAAGCTAGCTGATGACGATGGAGATGATAAGTATCAATATGCCATCGCGATGTCAGCTGTCTACACCAAGTCATCGAAGGCCGATTATGATGTGTGGGTGTTCGTCAGTGATGAAGAGTCGAACTTCAACTTCACCCTATCCAGTCCTCATCAGGCTACAACACTCTTCGATGATGAAATGTTTGTCGACATCGGTGAGCTAGAATCACCAGAACGCTCTATTGTCGTGATATACGAAACTATGGGTGTTCCCTTGGAAGACCGTATTGGAATGGTCGCGAGTACAACAAAGGGTCGTACTTGGAGCTATCAAGAAAACCTCAATACTATTCCCGACTATATTGAACGTGTTGAGCTTCCTGGCGGCATTGTCTATTATCAATTCCCTGGTGGTCCCACTATTTTCTGGGGGCCGTTACAGCTCTCAGTATTCTCGCCAGCTGTTGTTGCAATGGATGATGCTGGTTTCATGTATACCTCAACATTCTCCTACAGCGTTTACGTTCCCGCAGGTATCATTATGGATAATCCAGTATTTTGGAAATTCCACTTCATCAACTATGGCATCAATCGTCAGTCTGACTGGACGAAGAACCATTTACGGAATGTAGTTGACCTAGACACTGGAGACACAGATAGCGACGGTAGACGTGAGGTTGTTGCCGGTTTCGACAATCAAGTTGGAGTCTATGAGATGAAGCATTCCACGAACGGAACTGGATTCATGACCCATGAAGAAGTCTGGCTCTCAGATCCATTTACTCATCCAGTGACAGGAGTCACAGTGTCTGATACAAATGGAAATGGATGGGATGAGATTGGTATTTCTACAGAGCGTGGTGATGTCTACCTGTGGGAATACTTAGATCCCTCCGAGGGAGCAGTCAATCTCATGTACTCGCAACAGCTCTGGACAACACCTACTGCCGGTGACTTCACCTGGGTTATCATGTCTGATATGATGGATAGCTACGACTTCGACTTGGACGGCTATGATGAGGTTATTGCTGCTCATTCAAACGAAAAGAGCGTGTTCGCACTCGATGATGATGGATCTGTGAGATGGGAATTCACTGATTCCAATGATGGATTCAATGATATGATACTCCGTGACATCAACAATGATACTATACCAGAGGTCCTCTGTGCAGGAAATGACACTATTCTCTATGTCTTGGACATTCATAATGGAAGTCTCATGTGGTCATATGATAGCACCTCCTATGTCTGGCAGTTGACCACTGGAGATGTCACAGGTGATGGACTTCCTGAAGTGCTGTTCACTGACTATGCAGGCGAGTTATGGGTCCTTTATGCAAATGGCACTATGCTGGCACACAACGCCTTTGGTGCGTATCCTCAATTCTCACCGGTTGTAGGGAATTTCACTAACGACCTATTACCACAAGTGGCAATTGTCAATCTCAATGGCGAACTTTTTGTCGTGAATCCTCTAAATGGGACAATTTTCTATCAGAGTCCAGCACTCACTGCGAGCGTGACCTCCAACATCCTTGCTCACGACTTCAATTATGACGGTTTTGATGATGTTGTATTTACATGGAATAGTACTCACATACTTGACGTGACAACTGGTCTCATCTACTACAATTCATCCTATATGGGAATTATCAATGAGATACGGATTGCTGATTTCGATGGTGACAACATCGTTGAGATTCTGGTTCAGACCTACTACAGTGGCATCTATCTGGAGGAGGTCAAATCGGGTGTCACTCAGTGGCACTATGATCTAACACATCTCTGGGCGCTGGGGTATCTCGTTGGCATATGGGATGTTGATATCGCTCAAATCGGTGGATCTGGTAACTATGACATCGTAGCTGCTGGTGCGATTTATGATGCTGGCGGCCCACTGGATATCGGTATCGTGCTCGCAATTGATGGCAGGAATGGCGTGCCCATCTGGTTCAATTATTCAGATGGTGTTTATACAGAGGTCACGAGGGCATATCTACCAGGAAGTGAGTTCGATTCTATTGTTGCTTGGGATTATACTCATGAGGACATAGTCGCCGTGCAAGCAGTGATTCCAACCGAGGCTCCAGACGTCGTAGCCTACGAGAACCATGACCTCTACTGGGAGATGGGAGTCAATAACGTCTATGGCGTATGGGTTGATGACATTGATGGGAAACCTCTCGACGAGATTGTTGTTGCAGGTCGGAACACGGATGGGAAGTACACTCTCGCTCTCATTGATGGCTTGACAATGAAGGTCGGATGGAATATCACATTTGAATCAAAGATATCTGATATCCAGATTGGCTACATCAGCGATTGGTCCACCAAGGATCTTGCTGTGTGGTCTGGCCTGCAGAGTGTGTACATAATTGATGGCTTGGATGGCCAACTCCTATTCCACATAAAGGCACCAGACGCACACGAAGTCGAAGGCATCAGGGTTGCAGATTTCAGTAGTGCAGCTGGAAATGATTTTGAGGAACTTGCTGTCTTGATTCGACAGCTGTCTGGTGGCAGCCAGGTATACATAGAATGGTATGATGAGGCGGGTAATGTTCTCTATAATACCAAAGCAGATGGCTTTACCTCGACTGCAACTTCGTATCGCATGGCGGTTGGTAACTTCAGAGGAGGCACAACAGCAGACATAGCAATGGGTGCATCGATAATCAATGCTCGAATCTACAATGGTGGGAACGGTGCTTTCTTCACCACTGCTTCTCCAACATCGACATATGGCCTCGCGGCTGGCGATTTCAACGGAGACGGATCTGCTGACTTGGCTGTAATGGACTCCGGCTCAGATATCCATATGTTTGAGTTTGTTGGAGGAGGCAGCTTCACTCTCAACTTCGCCACTGGCACAGTGAGAGAATTCTTTGCCGGTGACCTCTACAACAATGACAGTGTGGATGAATTGGTGGTCAATCTTGAGAGGTATGGAGCAATTGCCTACAGCTTTACTGGAACCGAGGTTTGGAGATACAATGCTCCACTGGTGTTGGGAGGAAAGGACACGCACATTGTCCTTGAAGATATGAATGCAGATGGATGGACCGATCTCGTGCTGACAAACAAGGAGTACATCAATGTTGTCGACGGATTTACTGCCCGACTGCTCTGGCACTATTGGAAGGAGGACCTCACAAGCAATTTTGACCCGAGAGTTGGGCATTTCTATAGTGCATCCGGACGTGATGTGCTGTGTTATGGTAACAATTTGATGTACGTTGTGGCACACGATGCAATTGCTGCACCGGTGACACTTCCTGCGGCTCTCTTTCAGGTAGATACAGCATATGTACCTCTTGACCTAGCTCTTCTCGTTGGCTTCGTGTGTTTCACACTTCTGTATGTCGTTATTCCTCATCCGAAAGTGGTTTGGACACGCAGAAAAAGAAAAGACATGTAGTAGAGGACCACAATCCCTACGGGAGGTTGGCCCCTACATTTCGGGGTCAACAGCCCCATGATGATTCCAAGTGGGTAGTATATATTAGAAATTTAATTGCTAAGTGAGCAAGTATAAAGTTGAGCAGAAGGAAAACAATATACGTAGGATGATGGGCATTACACGCAGGGGTAAAAATGAAACTCAATATCACTCCACGCGCGGCAAATCTCCAGTATGCAATTCGCGACATAGTTGTCGCAGCGAAGCAGTACGAGAAGAGGACGGGCGAGAAACCACTCTATCTCAATATTGGAGACCCCATAGCATACGACTGGAAGACTCCTCAGTTCATGGTAGATGCTCTCTGTAAGGCTGGACAGGATGGATGGAATGGGTATTCACCCTCTGAGGGAGAACCAGAATTACGACGCGCTGCAGCGGAAAAGGAAAAAAGAATCAATGGTATTGACGTGGACCCCAACCGGATGGTGGTGACTGCAGGTGTATCTGAGGCAATACAATTTTTGTCAGGAGCCCTAATCAGTGATGGTGCAGAACTTCTTGTTCCTGGTCCAAGCTACCCACCTTACATTTCCTTCGTGAAGTTTTTCGGAGGAAATCCAGTAGCTTACAGGACCGTAGAGGAGGATGACTGGAATCCTGACACTGAAGATCTGAGGAACAAGATTACCGATAAGACAGTAGGTATCCTAGTGATCAATCCCAACAATCCCACTGGTTCAGTATACAACGAAAAGACATTGAGAGAGATTGTTGACATCGCGGGAGAGTATGGATTGCCACTCATTTCGGATGAGATATACGACCAGCTTACTTATGATGAGCCACAGACCCCAATGGCCCGTATCTCAGGAGATGTTCCGGTCATTGGCTTTAATGGAGTTAGTAAGGTGTATCTAGCTCCTGGCTGGCGAGTGGGGTATGCTTACTTCTGTGACAATGATGGTGAGCTTGATCCACTCCATGATGCGATGATTCGTCAAGCACGAATCAGAATCTGTTTGAATGCGACTGCGCAGATTGCTTCTGTTGCGGCTTTAAGAAGTGATGGGAGCCATCTCAAGGAAACAATGAGCAAAATGCGAGCTCGAAGAGACCTTATCCACAAGCGTCTCAATGAGATTGATTCAATATCAACCAGACTACCTGAAGCTGCATTCTATATCATGCCCAAGATTGAGCTGCGTGGCAGATGGAAGGACGATGCGGAGTTTGTGAAGGATGTTTTAGCTGAAACCGGTGTCGTCTTCGTTCCAGGTCGTGGGTTTGGAGAGGAATATGGAGCAGGACATTTTAGAAGTGTGTTCCTTCCCCCTCCGGATATGATAGAAGAGGCAATGAATCGTCTTGAGGGTTTTATGGCTAAACGTTAGGTTTTGTTATGAACTCTTTGCCATCTCTCTTACACAATATCTGAACTACATTTCTACCAGTGTAGATACTTCCAGGCACACCACCACCAGGTAGAACCCAGTGGCCAGCCATGTAGAAGTTTTCAAGCCCAGGGAGTGTTCGTGGAACTAATTCTGTGAGTGTATCTCTGGTCAGCATCCATCCCATTGGAGACCCCTTGTCATTCAATGTATACCTCCAAGAGGTATAGGGAGTGGCAACATCAATCATCTCTACCTGAGATGTGATTCCGGGATAATGGGGTTCCAGACGTCTGATTATCTCCTGAGCTAGTTCTCTCTTTTCAGAGTTGTATTCATCGTGGTTCTGTCGAAGATCATACCAATACTCCCAGTCGGTCTCTAACATTACTTGAATAACGCACTTTCCTTCAGGAGCGAAAGCATCACTGTAGTTGAACACTCTCAATGGCAGTGCCTTGACAGCCCTCTCAGCATAAATCAAAGGTTCATCCATCATGAAGATGTTCAGAGGAGCTGCATCTTCAAACAGTCGATTCACACCCAGACTGACAACTACCATTGGATCGTAAGGTTTCCAGGTTTCATACCTCTTCTCAATTTTATCATCTACATAATTCTCATCCAGCATATCAAAAATTGTGCTCCTACCATCGGCTGCAGATACAATCACATCAGCTCTATGTTCAGATTCATCGGATAATACAACGCCAACAGCCAAATCATCCTCAACCAGTATCTTCTCAACTTTGGACCTATACTGAATTTGACCCCCGAGGGATTTGTAAGTCTCTTCGATTGAATGTACGAACTCATGACAACCGCCTTTGAAAAGACCAAGCTGCCCAGCAGCTACACATGCAAGAATCATAATGACAAACCAGAGTGGGCCTTCTGAAGAGAACAAGTTCTTGATTATCGTCTTCAGGAACGGATTTTGTAGGTTCTTCTCCGCATATACCTCAGCAGAAGGGGAAAACTTGCCCGTGAAGTATTTCATGAAACTACGCATCTGCCACATCTCTTTCAATGAATCAAGGCGGCCTCTCAATTCTGGAGGAGACGTGCTCATTCCTAGGTCTGTCAACAGGGGTGACGTACTCATCCATTCGACTTCTTTGATAAAATTTCGAATCTCCTCAGTATCCTCTGGGGCGATTGCTACTAGGTCCCTCTCAAGTTTCTCCAGGTCTCTAGTAAATTCAACTGTTCTCGTACCCGTTTCATTAACAAACTTCAGGTAGCTGTTCATATCCGCAATTTCATACGAACCAACGGCGCCTATCTCCTTGTATACATCATAGATGGAAGTCCCAGGTTTGTGGCAGATAAGAAAGTGTATTCCACCGTCGATCAGGAATTCACCCCGTTTCCAAACTGCTACGACACCACCGGGCTGTGAGTGGTGCTCGAAAATCCTACTCTCGTAGCCATTCATCTGGGCGTAACAACCAGTTGAGAGACCTGCTAACCCCGCTCCGATAATGATGATTGATTTCTTACTCATACAAATTCACTCTCCTTGATCTTCTTGCATCGATTTTACAACTTGCTCTACAGCTCGGTTCCAGATCTTAGCCATCGTGATTTCAGAGGAGATTGCTCTTCGCAATTCTGAGTCAGCTTTCTGATTTTTAGTTTGAAGTGCTTTTAGCTTTGCAATGAATACTTGATTCACAGCAGCCAATTGTTGAAACATTAAAAGAGCAAGATTAGATGATGATTGAAGGTGATATCGAAAACCTATCTTTCTTGAACCTTCTTTCTCTATGATTCCATAGCTCTCTAAGATCTTGAGTGCCCTATTGACAGAGGGTACGGAGGTTGATGTGGGAAAAAGTTCACCCAATCGTTCAGATATTCCCTTTTGCGTCCATTCTTTTTGTTCAAGTAGGAAAAGACCTTCTATCCATCCGCAATACTCTGGATAACCGTAGTCATCATATGTCTTACCAATGATCTCTAGGAATTCTTTACGTAAATTATCTGAAACCACAGACGAATCCTCAATGATTATATCAATTCATTAGTATTTCAATTTTGTGAAATTCAGCATTTCAAAATTTTGAAAATAAAAAGGAAAGATGTGCCATGCAGCAAAATCGCTCATGGCAATTTTAGTAAAATCAAGTCAACTCATTCTTCCTCTTTTCAAGCATCTGAGTGATTTCGTTACGTATCGAACGGGCCATTACCAAGGCAAGCTCTACCTTCTCTGGTGATGATGGTCGTTCGCCCACTATGAGAAGTGGATCATTCAGTGCTTTCATGGTTTCATCCTCGAGAAGGGCAGTATCAGCTCCAGAGGATGCAAGAGCTCCAGCTATGTCCTTGATACGCGTCAGTGTCGCTTTCAGAGTTCTCTTCTTGATAGCGTTTGCATCCCAATCTGCGAGAGCATTTTGGACTTCTGTTTCGAGTTTCTTCTCTTGATTAGCAACAAAGGTGATTACTTCATCAATAATAGGAGTGAGTTTCTTTAAAGCAAATTCTTTCTTCTCCGTAAGTCGCTTATCAGCTATTCTCTTTAACAGCTCATCATCGCCTACTATAGCATCAATAGTATCAATCATATCATTCACGAGGCGGATTCTAGACTTTGCAATGTCCAAACTACCATCTTGAATGTCTAAGCGACTCTGCTTCATTGATGCAATCATACTATCAACAATTCGTACCAGAGGTTCGGCTTCCAAATCCGATATTTCAATAGACTCCTTGAGGAGACCGACTCGTCCATCTGTGAGGTCTGCATCTCGGGTAAGTTGCTGACTTACTTTGTAGTCTCTTAAAACCAATGTTCCCGGTCCCGCTTGGAAACTGTACTCTGTCTTTAATTTGTCACTGTAAGAGCCACGAACAAGAATTGAGTATTCTTTTTCACCTACAAGGGGTTGTGCGGATTTCAGAACCACAGAAATGTCAAGAGTCTCACCTGGAGGCAGGCTCTTCACCGTTTTAGTGCGCTCACCTGAAACCAGATTCAGACCTTCATCTATATGCCATTCAACTGAGAGACCAGAGGCTTCGCCGTCTCCAGAGTTTTTAATCCTCACACGAACAGGAAACTTCTCCGTGAATGTAAGATCATTAGGTAGGTTAAGTAGGGATGATAACTTCGGGACTTTTAGTTTCCCTCGCAGGAGTTCTCGAACCATATCGAGGCCCTTATCCACATATTTGGAGAATTCGTAGCTGCTTGCACTCGCCAAGGCTGCTTTTAGCTCGGTTACTGCTGCATTCTCAGCAGATGCAAAGGATTCAAGATTGACTGATTGAACTGCACTCTCAAGCATCTGAGGAATTTGACTCAATCTTATAGTTGCAGGAAGACGTATCTTTGAAGCATGTTCTGCAACAAACCCACGAGCTTTGTAAAAACCATCAGCTTCTTTCCCAATCATAATGTACATCATACATGCAGTCATCGCAAGAGCTGTACCCTTGCTAGTTTCTGCATCATCACCCCACATAAGATGCTCAGTCGAAGCACCTATGAGATCCTCTGCAGCACCCTGATAGGTCTCCACAGCTTTGGCAGCTTCACCTAGTTCGGAGTACACGTCACCAGCCGCACACATATTGATTGCAGCCTTCTTGTAGCTTTTGCCGCCGCGGTATTCACTTGCAGACTTCAGGAATGCATCTGCTGCGAGTGCATATTCCTGTTCAGCAGCAGCTACATTGCCGGATCTCTCTAGATCTGCAGCTCTCAGCAGATGTTGACTGCCTGCAGACTGTCTTATTTCATCTCTCTGTGATTCCTCAATCCATCTCTTAGCTCGTTCTTCGGACATCTTGAATCTCGCTCCTACACAAACTGTAGATATCTGAGAGCTTGTACTTCTTCTCTTTTCGGAGTATTGAACAGCTCCCAAATGTTCTGCAGTCTTGACGTAATCCTAGTAAACCTCTCGTGGAGAATGCCTAAGGCGATCGGGTAGTCCTCCACCATGACCTTCGATCACTAGCTCATAGCCTCGGCCAATACGACCTTTTGAGTTGGTCTGAAAACCAACCTTCTCGATACCACGAGCGTTTCGTTCGGCAGCTCTTCGCTCAATCATGCTGGCACCACTGGGTACAACAAGAATGAGTTTCTTCTGGGCTTCGTCAACTGTCAGTGTTATAGGAGTTGTTGGTGTCCCAGAACACTCGTTAAATTGACTGTTTTTGTATTCAAGTGTATGCTTCATCTGGATAATAGCACCATCCAGTAGTCGGTTCTAGAAAAAAACCAACTTGGTTGCATATTAGGATTTGCGCGACGAAACAAACTTCAATAATAAGAAAGAGAATCAGAGCCAAAGGACCCAAAGGGCCCAAAGGCTCAGAAGTAATAATTGATTTTGTTGATTAGTCCGGTGGCGGTGGAGGTGGAGGCGTGTCGTCAAGTTTAGTATCGACCGGTCTGAGTACCGAATCGCGCTTCCTTCTTGTGAAGACAAAGCCCATAATGATGAACAGCAATCCTAAGACTGCCACAATCGCACCAATCATGACGGTGTAACCAGGAATGAAATCATATGCTGGGTTAGTTGATGCCAGCAGAGAAACAATTGCACCGCCAATAACCAAGAGCGCCCCTAGACACACAGGTCCTGAACGCGTATACTCTCGCCATGTCAAGTAGCTCAATTTTCTAAGCTCCTATCGAGACCTTACCACGCAGTCTCGTCTACTTCTAGATGAGGCGTTTCTAGCGATTTAAGATTATTGGGTAGCTAACACGCTACTCAAGTGACATTCCTACAATACAGCCTGTAGATGATGTGTTAACTGTAATCTTAGCGCCAGTAAGTTCACTTAATTTCTTCGCTATTATCTCGTGAAATGCGCAGGGGTATCCAGCGGGTAACTTTGATGCATCTGGATCTAAGGACCTACATATACTTAGAATTCTACATGCACCAGTTTCTATTGTTGCAGTTCCGGACCCTGTCTTTAGTAGTTGGCTCTCATCAGAACAAGCTTGAATTAAAGCTCCAAATTTCATCACTGCAGTTGGGGGTTCTTCAGGATTCGACATAGCCCATTGGAGAATTAAGGCCTCTGCAATTCTATTGAACATAATTTCCAGATGACCTTTTGGAATCTCAGATGCATAAGTTGCTACTTCGCAGATCATCAATGCGTGAGATTCAATTAGGCTAGCCCATGAATCAACTCCAGTAGTGCGTGGAATAGGGGGAATTTCTCCAATTCTCATGTCAGGAAATTCTGATGATGGCGAGGTGTCTTCAACAGTAACCTCTCCTCTGGAAGAAGCAGCTATTTCACCCAGAGTTGTTCCGTCATCATAAGCCAAATCTGGTATCTCATAATTTGGACAGATTCCTGCAGCTTGATATTTACGAGCAAATTGCATCAGTCTACCAGCCATCATAGCTACTGCGTGCCTACTCAGACCTTCAACTCTGATGTGACCGTAGGCCACTCCAACCATGTTTTCCAGGTCTAATTCAGAGATGGTCTTCTCTGCGATAATCTTCTTACCTCTCACTACGCGCACAGCCCACATCTCATTCATAACCCCAGCTTGTGCGCCATAGCTTGTGTTCGGGATACCTACGAGCGGAGATATTGGATAGAAGTCATTCATGATAATGCCTCAATAACTACGGGTCTGAAGTTCATCAGTAAAATATCGCTCAAAAGGGTATTGTGGTTGTAGCTCTCAATTAACAAAGTAAAAAGAATGTGTTAGGAAGCAGATGATAGTTCCATCTGCTCCCTTCTTGTTTTACACATAACCTGGTAGTACATCAGATGATCTCTGAGGTTGTCTTTTCTTAACTTGCTCAGCCAAAGATAGGAATCGCTTGATATCATCTGGTGAGATGCTGGGTCGCATCTCTCCGAGAGCTTCCTCAAAGTGCTTCATGTTTACAGGTTTTGGTTTCCAATCAGTGCGAACCGCTGCCATTGCAGCTTCTCGAACTAGACCCTCAATATCAGCTCCAGAATAGCCTTCTGTCAACTTTGCGAGTTTCTCGATGTCAACGTCCGAATCAAGTGGCATTTCACGTGTGTGCACTTGGAAAATCTCAATCCTCGCTTCCAAATCTGGTGGAGGAACAAACACAACACTATCGAATCGTCCTGGCCGAAGGACAGCAGGATCTAGTATGTCAGCTCTATTGGTTGCGCCAATCACGAGCACATTTTGCAACGTCTGCATCCCATCTAGCTCAGCCAAGAACTGGTTCACAATTCTCTGACTAACACCTGTATCATCTCGCATTCCTCTTGAGCTTAGGATTGCATCGATTTCATCGAAGAACAGAACACAAGGAGCTGTCTGACGGGCTTTCTTGAAAATCTCTCTAACAGCTTTCTCGGATTCACCAACATACTTGTTGAATATTTCTGGACCTCGAACAGAGATGAAGTTAGCTTCACTTTCTGTTGCTACAGCCTTGGCTAGAAGCGTTTTTCCAGTTCCCGGAGGACCGAATAACAAAACACCCTTCGGTGGGCGTATTCCCATTTCTCGAAATACTTCAGGACGCTTAATTGGAGCCTCAACTGCCTCTTGAAGTTGAAGCTTCACTTTTGCTAAACCTCCGACATCAGTCCACTTCACATTTGGTCGTTCAACAAGAACCTCCCGAAGAGCTGAAGGAGATACATCGTTCAATGCGAGGTCAAAGTCAGCTTGCGTCACAAAGAGCGTATTAAGAACATCAGTAGGAATATCTCCGGTTTCAGGATCAACATGAGGAAGTACTCTACGTAACGCTTGCATTGCTGCTTCTCGTGCAAGGGCAGAAAGATCTGCGCCTACAAACCCGTGAGTCTTCGCAGCCAAACGTACAAGATCCACATCCTCATCAATTGGCATGGATCTAGTATGAATGTGAAGTATCTCCAAACGTCCATCAACATCAGGCACGCCTATCTCTATCTCTCTATCAAAACGACCAGGTCTCCTTAGTGCTTCATCGACATCATCGACTCGATTGGTTGCACCAATCACAATCACCTGACCTCTTCCAGCAAGCCCATCCATCAAAGCAAGAAGCTGCGCCACAACCCGTCTTTCGACCTCTCCAGTGACATCTGCACGTTTAGGTGCAATGCTGTCGAGTTCGTCAATGAAAATGATGCTTGGAGCATTCTTCTCCGCTTCTTCAAAAGCCTCGCGTAATTTCTGTTCTGATTCACCATAAAACTTAGACATAATTTCCGGTCCATTAATGACCCTAAAACTTGCTCCAGATTCATTTGCTACTGCTTTAGCAATCAATGTTTTTCCCGTTCCAGGAGGTCCATGTAGTAGTACTCCCTTTGGTGGAGCAATTCCAAGCCTTTTGAATAACTCAGGAGACTTCATCGGTAACTCGATTATCTCACGAATTTTCACTAGTTCTTTTCCAACCCCTCCGATATCCTCGTAGGAAACATTGGGAACTGTCACATCTTCAGGTTTAGCAGGTTTAGTTAGCACCTCAACAGTAGTCGCTGGTGTCACTCGTACATGTTTGCTTGGGGACACATTAGTAGCCGTAAACTGCAATCCTTGACCAATCGACGAGATGAGAATAATATCGGTCCTCGTGATTGGTTTATTGATAAGTTGCTGTTTCACATAGTTTTCAAAACCCGGTTGAAATCGGACCTGTTGGCTTGGGGCAAGGACAACTCTTGTGGCCTCAGGGACAGTGGTCTTACTGACTTCCACTATCTCACCGAGCCTCGCTCCTGCATTAGTACGGATTAGACCATCCATTCGCACCATATCAAGAACTTCATCTTCCTTGAGACTGGGCCAAGCTACAGCCACAGTTTCTTTAGCACCTTTCAGGAGCACATAATCGCCAGAGCGTATATCTAGGTGATTTCTAACATCTGAATTTAATCTTACAATCCCGCGACCTTGATCCTTTGGCATCGCAGCTGCTACTTTCAGTTGAACTAATTCTTCGCTCATTTATCTCACTCTTATTTCATTTAATTTTCAGGATCCCATCATTGCTGCCAGTGCCTTCGCTTTCAGTCTTGACAGCAGAGATCTCTATCACACCATTACGATGGGAAACATTCGACTTCTCCAGATCAATCTGGAAACCAACGTCGACAACTACTTCCTTTCTCTCAGAACCCAACTGTACAATAATAGTTGTTCCTGAAACCTTGACAGGAGTATTCTCAATATCAGTCTGTCCTTCAATCAAAATCAGGACACTGTTTCCAAGATCAATCTTCTCTACTAAGGGCTCATCTCTCGTGGGCTCGACTTGTGAATCG
>CAZPWM010000027.1:0-37000 GCA_964590575.1 uncultured archaeon | reverse complement strand
TAGTGATCACTTCTACTCCTCCGAGTAAGGGCATACTTTGATTCATATATTTGTTATTAACTATTGTTATTTGACACTGACTCTTTTACGCAGAAACAAGGCTAGATAAGCAGTCAAGATAGTCTGGTCATAGGTGTCGATGATGAGTGATTCTACAGCGATTGAATCTGAGAATCAAAATCGCTTTGAGAGCTTAAGGACTAAGGTGACCACCACCATTGGGTATCTTCTACCATTCATGGCTTCTCTGCCTCCGCTAGGCGCATGGAGCGGTCTCATGACAGTCCCCTTCATCATCTATCTAATGATGATGTTTGGAAATGCAACCACAGCACCAATACCTTTTCCAGACATAACTCAGCCAGGAACAATACTTGTGCTAACATGTGCAGGTCTGGGACTTCTTCTTTTATTGTATTCAGTAATTCATCTTTGGAGAGCAAAAACAAAGGGCATTGTTACAAGCGGCCCTTACCGTATCTGTCGTCACCCTCAATACTTTAGTCTGATAATCTTCACTCTGATAATGACCTACCAGAGTGTTTGGATACTCCAGCACACCTTTGGTATGGGCTGGCTTACAGCGGATGAAACTAAAATACTCTGGATTCTGACATTGGGCGCATATGTTATTCTTGCGTGGGCTGAAGAGATGCATCTTGAGAAGAAATTTGGTGAGGAATGGAAAAAGTACCGAATGAAGGTTGGTTTTCTATTCCCCTTTATTCCACTGAAATCTAATTTGGTTGAAGCGCTGATTGCTATCATCATCCCCTATATAATCCTAGAAGGACTATTGCAATTACCAATAATTCTCTAAAGAGGTGTAAGTTTCCCTTTACTTTCCTCAATAAGTCCACTTGCGAGTAATGAAGACACGTGATGTTCAATCATCCACGTTTCAAATTGAAGAAAGACCGGATTAATTAGAGAAGGATAGATGATGGGATTGGCTGTTATCTCCGGAATTGATTTTGCCCCATCAAGAATAGCAGAGAGCACTAGATCTTCTCGCATTCCAATCTGACGCGAGTATGCCGTAAGTCTATCCTTGTAATCTACAACGAGGGGGTCTTTCAGGTGCCCACTAATGAGCCCCTCATATTTTCCATGCTGAATCTTTCGAATGGAGTTCTTGAAGTCACGTATCGACGAGTTAGGATGACCATAGTAGGGTCCGAACTCTGTCAGGTCGATGTCAGAAGCGTATACTAAATTTGGCTCAAGAATCTCAATGCACATGTGATCTGGAAGGTGGCCGGGTGCGTAAAGAGTCCTTAGAGTGATGTCCCCGAAACTGAACTTGTCACCATCGCTCAGAACCTCATCCACTCGCCCTTCGTCAAATGCCCCGTACATCTTATCATTTACAAGATCCTCCCAGAGTTTACGAACTGGATTTCTCTTGTCAAAACCAAGGAATCGTTTCATCTCTTCTTTGTTATTGAACAAAGGAGCCGTGATGTCGTTAGCTGCGATTCGACAGTTCGAAAGTCGGTTGAGTCTCATTGTGTGAGTAATATGATCCGGATGTATATGACTTAGAATGATGGTATCAATATCTTTGAGGTTAAGGTCATGAATCATTAAGAACTTCCGAAGGTCTTCGACTGCACAACCGGGGTCTATGACTACCACTTCATCCGCAATGACGACGATAGTGTTGCATCTTGGAAAGGTACCACCGATGACGACATAGACTCCCTCAGCAAGTTTGGAAAAAGTCATTCTTCCTCAACCTAATTCTGATAAGATGAATGAGCTGAATAGTTCGTAATATCGGACTATCAGCCAATAATTATTCTGGTTTTACATTTCTGTGGGTCTAACTTTCATCTCAGCTTCTGCCCGCTTAGCGTTACGCCAAGTACCAAGAGCGCTGTACATTACAGGAAATGTAAAAGCTAGCACAAGGAATACAAACAGCATAACCACTACAACATCAGACTTCTGAGGTCCAGCTATACTTACAAGACTATCCAACCACACTCCTGTCATTAAAATAAGAGCTGTTGGGATTAGCAGGATAAACAGCATCAAGAAGGTAAAGAATGCTCTTGCTGGAGAAGCTTGAATGAATCTCGCAAACGCACCCAACTGAGGGTGCTTTTGCCAACGAGACCCCTCGTGTACAATCCAAAAAATGAAAAACAGCACTACTATTATCACAAATGGCCATATCATTATCTCAAACCACATAGCAGAGGACTCCATGTGCGTATGGTTCCTTTCCCGACAAGTTGCACCTATAAAGCTCACGGTCAATGCCTACGATTGAGTTCCACTTCCGGTCAATGTACATTCTCTAGTTTATTAGTCACTTTTCTTATCCTTTAAGACCTCGTCAGCTGTCATCCAGCTTTTTTTATGAACATCAATGGAATTTGAGAATAGATCAATCGATCTTTTTTTGGATTTAGTCGTCTTTGGTATCCCTGCTACCTTGATCTCTTTTTTCTTTAGACTCTCTTTTGTGGCTGTCACTATGTTGTGAATATACAGATTCGCAAAGAATTTTGGACTCCTAGGTGACATATCTTTGGAAAGTGCATCACACCCTTGACAATCGCAATCTTCAAAATTGGCCAATCTAACTGGTTTTGGTGTTAGACCCATTAGGTATTTTCTACGCGCTGTCAGATATGTGAGTGTTGATGTATCCACACTATCAACTCGCACTTCATGTAGATAATACGAGAGTAAAGACAGCTGTGGTAAGCCAAAGATATGCAACCACTCTTTTTTCGTAGATTCTCTTACAAAGTTTAGGTGCCTCTGCAAGAGGTCCTCATCATGATAATACAACGGAATCACCCCTCCAACAGCGAAAAACACAATCCCATTCTCTCGATAGAAATCAAGAAGACCATCTACAACCTCTCTCTGCTGTCCTTGAATTACTGCAACGACCTTTGATGCGGGAACGATTTCGAGGAGATCTATAAGATTCCCCTTGATGACATCTATCTTCTCTTTGACAGTTTCGGGACCATCCAACGGAAGAATAATCTCATCAGGCGCGACAAAGAAGTCTGCACCAGATAACTCGTACGCCTCGAATATCTGTGCGTTAGTCAATTGTATGTCGACATCAATTCCTAGGTCTCTAGATATTCCTGCCTTCTTTGCTTCAATCTCAAACACACCTGTATCGACAACGAGAGAGTTTGTCTTCGGAAAACCAAGATCGATAAGTGCTTCTTTCAGTGTTGCACCTGAGCTTACAACCATATCCAGCCAGAAGTCATCAGACCGGAATACGTCATAGGCTGTGAAAAGGACCGCATCTGTATACGTCCAGTTGATTAGCGGTTCTTCCCGAAACAATGAAACTGAGCAAAAGTGAAATTTTGGTATAAGTCGAGATAGTCTTTGGGATTTTCCTTTCGCCCTCAAATACAAATGCCCCCTGCTGTCCCCATGCCAAGGAACAGCTCCACAGTTCTGTTGTCTTTCAATGGTATATAAACTGGTTTCAGCGTGCCTTAAAGCGGAACTGCCTGTCATAGAGATCTCTCAATTCAACCAATGTCATCGCATCCATTGGTCCTTTGTCGCCGCGGACTTGACTAATCCTCGCAAATCGCAATGCCATACCCGACTCATATGTGGGACTTTCTTGAATCTCGGAGGCAATCACTTCTACAACAATTTCTGGTTTGACTTGAACAATATGTCTATGAGATCCTACCTTTAGATTTAGTAGTTTCTGAGTGATTTCCTGGAATTCTTTATCAGTGAATCCTTTGTATGTTTTACCAACGACCTTGAACTCACCAGATTCTTCATCTCGTACCGCCAAGTGATAATCAGAAAGCCAATCTTTACGTCGACCATGCCCCCACTCTGCTGCTACAATTACTAAATCCAAAGTGTCCAGCGTATGTTTAATCTTAAACCAGTGTTTTCCACGCACTCCCGGGATGTAGCGTGATTCCAGTTTCTTAGCTACAAGACCTTCATGTCCGAGCTCCTGGCTCTTCTTGAAGAACGCTTGCGCGGAATCAATCTCTTCTGTTACTAGATTATCTACTAGAAGTTTAGCAGGTACTATCTCTTCAAGCCTTCGTCGCCTCTCTGAATAATCTTCATCAACTAGCTGAACATCATCAATGAGAAGGATATCAAACAAGACAAGCGCAAGACGAGCATCTTTGAATGCATCTTCAATATCACGAGATCGACCAAATCTCTTCATAACAACTTGGAACGGGAATGGTGTTCCCTCATCATCAACTGCTAAGACTTCTCCATCAAGAATAACAATTTCTGAGTTGATTCCCTCTCTCACTACTTGCACTATGTCTGGAAGACTATTTGTGACATCACTCAACCGTCTCGAGAAAATCCGAACTTCATTGCCACTCTTGTGAATCTGAACTCTTGCTCCATCTAATTTGAATTCAAAGGAGTACTTGCTCGGTTGAGACTCGAATAATGATTCTATGTCTTGAATGGGACTAGCGAGCATGGGTTTGAGTCCACGCATGACTTGAACCGATACTGCTTGTAGAGTGTCTGATCCTCCCTCAGAAGCAAGCCTTGCCACTTCTCCAAGATTGCCATTGAAGCTCCAAGCCCTTCTCACAAGTGCTGAATCTACACCAAATGCAAATGCTATACTTTCTGCAAGTAATCCTTCTGCAAGTCCTGTTCTCATATCTTCCAACACTAATGCCGCAAGATATTTCGCCTCTTTAGGAGAAGCATCCATGAATAAACCGGCGAGTAGAGACTGTTTCTCTTTTCCAGATCCCTTTCCCTGAATATCTGCAATCTTTTTCAAGGTCGTACTGACTATTGCTATCGATAGTGGTTCTGAGTGCAGAGTAGACTGATGCTTTTCTTTCGCGTCTTCTAGAACTTTGGCAATTGCTTCACCGGTATCTCCTTCATAAGCAGCAGAGAGAGTCTTTTCATCGATATCAATAATTCTTTTGAGAGAATTTAAAAGTCCTTTCCAGGAAATATTGAGCGATCTTTGGTTTCTTTCGGCAAATATCTTTCCGCTCAGGAAGAGTGCTGCTTGGTTAACCTCATCAGTTTCAACCTTGCGAAGGAACTCTCCTGCTAGAGTCACTATCTCACTCCTCTTCTTTGTCTTACTGATTCTATCAAGAACTTCTGCAAGCACGACAAATTCGGTCATTCTTAGGAGCCTCCGCACATGATTACATTGTTCGTTACATCTATATTCTATAAACGCTGTGTAGACTTCGGTTGAAATCGATGGGCAGTGTCTGGTTTAGCAAGAAAGCATTTCTCTACTTCGGTGGTGCTGCAATTATTCTAATTGGTGGAGCTATTGTGTTGATGGCTCCATATCACTTTATCAGTTACGCAATCATTGAGAATGATCAACGAACATTCAGCGTATTGGACCAAACTGGATTCTACCCCCAGCTTGAAATTTCTGTTTCAATGAGGCTTGGAAATTCGACGAATGTAGAGATTGGGTGTGTACTCAAGGAAAATACGACACTTGACACAATCATCGTCAATATATCATTGAATGCAGACAACATAGTTGAAACAAACGATGCAACATTTCTCCAAGGTAGTACAATAGTTGATGTTCCCTATGGAAATTATACGATTACTGTTGGTCAATTAATTGGTATCGGTAGGATTGACCTAGGTTTTAAACAAGTAAGCGACTCCAGACTATGGATACTCATTGGGGGATCTATGAATATCCTCGGTCTGGCAATGGGGATTGCTGGATATTTCGTCGCTGGTTCATTCCTACCTACTGACAGTGACATAATTGTGGATTGGGGATATGAGGACAAAAACGAGGACAATCAAACAAACCCGGGGAACTAACCAAAAATTTCGGTTAGATTTTTCAACCCTAGTAAGTGTTACGCTAGAATAGTCCACGTAGTACACACGCTCTTCTATGTCTAAGTGATAAACAACTTGTTGAGCACAATGGAACGCGAAGAGATGAAATGGTTGCTGAAAGGGAAGATTGTGACTGATTTCAGAGGATTTCCTTTGGGCAAAGTAAGGAAAGTGTGGTTTGACGAAAGTAACGGCCCTCTTGTGATAGTTGAACGTGGAACTGAATCAGAGAACAAGAGCACATGGGAAGCTATTCCACTAAAAGCAGTTGATTCAGTATCAGAACATATCCGTTTAAAGCCCCCAGTTTTTGCTGAGTAGGAAATCACTCTACTCTCGCGGATACAAATTTGGAGTACGAGACCATGATGCAGAGAAATGAATTAGCTGGGTGGGAGAGCGTGGATACGTTCTACAAGGAGTCTGAATCTTTAAGGATTAACGTATTCACGAGCGCATCTTGCGCTTTCTGCAATGAAGCTCTTGAAGCCGCAAGGGAAGCTGCAAGAAAGTTCCGCCAACTTAACATGCCTATTGAGGTTATAGAAACCTCAGTTGAGGAACAGCCTGAGATTATTGAAGCTCTCAATGTCATTGCATTGCCAATGATACTAATTGGCAACTCACAAATTATCGGACTACCCAGCTCTGAGGATATCGAACTATTACTTCACCAGACTATGCTGGCAAGTTAGAACTAAGCGAAAGCCAAACCAAGAATCAACCAAGCATTCTCTTTCATGATTAGTCTGATTGTTTCAATATTGAGATCAATCATGTTCAACGCTGCCATAATGTCTGGATATTGACTATGATATCCTGAACCAAAAACGAGTTTTCTAACTCCAAAATCTTGAACCACGGCGTCGAGGAATACCCGCAATGGTGATTCCACGAGTTTGTAGAAAGTTGTTGATAATTCAAGCCAAATATTTGACCTTGACATCAGAGGAATGATTTGTGGGAACCCGAACAATCCTCCCATGTTTAAAACTACAAATTTTCCTTCATTATGAAGAATCGAAATGCGATCTAAGAATGTTATTGTTTCGCTCGTCATGATATCGTTATTTATGTAGATAGGCAGGTCTTTCCTGACAGCCTCATATACTAGGGCTTCCGCAGCAGGGTCTTGTGGATGATAGGTTTTTTCATCTAAAACCAGAGCAACACATCCCTTGTCTATGAAGTCATGAAGCTTTTGTTTTGCCATGTCAATTGGTCTAGATACAATTGAACATGCAGAGAATAATCGGTCTGGATAAATCATAGACGCTTCAATGTACAGATCAGTACAAGTTATTGGTTCATGAGGTGTAAGGACCGCCTTATCGATACCAAATGTATCCATTCTTGAGATCAACATGTCAACATGCTCTACATAGTTATCACTAGTAACCTCGGAAACTTCTGTCCGACCCATCCCGAGATGAGTGTGTATGTCAGTAGTCATCAATAACTCTAGTTTGAGTTCACTAAATCACTTTTCTATTCATGTATGACATACCTGTCAATAGCAGCACCTCTAAAAAGCGGTTTGAGTACCCTTGCTCGAGCTGATTCATTTGAGCGATGATGATCAAATAAGGAATCTAGAGAGGAGCCTAAGACATATCTCTCAGAATATCAACAGTGATCGGTTTATGCTCATGGAGTATCTAGGTCCTGTTGTAGATGGATGTAGGGCTGCCCTCAATGTCAGTCTTGAGAAAGCACAGTTCTTGGATAAGATGTCAGAGGAGGATTTTGAAGGGCATATCAGTTCTGTACAAGACTCCTTTAGAAACTTGACTATTTGTCTAAAACCATCAGATACTGATGAAGAGTACTCGATTGTCTTTGAAAGGGGAAAAACCACCGTATACGATGAATGCATTGAACCTGATGTGATCTTCATTGCTACTTATGACACACTCATAGCTATCTGTGACAGCGATCCTAAGCTATCACCGTTTGAAGCGCTTGGCAGTAGTTTGAAGATATCGGGTTCAGATAACTTGAATATTATTGAGGGTCTTGGTTTTCTTTGCTATCCTGCTCTTCTTAGAGTTGCTCAATCTGGAGTGGATCCATCATCATTGCTAAGCGAGGATGCAGATTCGATAATAATAGCCGCAACATCTGATATGGTAGTAAAATTGATCCGAAAATGGATTGACATCTCACTATCTACGTCATTTGAAGATTGAGTTCAGAGTCCATGATATGGAAATATCAATTCAATCACCCTACGAATTGTTCTCTCAAGATCAAGGGCAACCTCCTCACTAGGGACGTACATCTGGACTACTTCCTCCTCATCTCTCATGAGGTCTGGGATGTCCTGATATCCTAATTGGATACATGCTTCTTTGAACTCTGTAGGTATCTCATGAGGTACATCTTCATCAAGCATCACTGCGAGAAATAATGTCCATAGCCGAGCAACGTTGACTGGGTGATATCCTCCTCCACCCACACCAAGCCAACCAAGTTTGCAGATATCGGATGACATGTCTCGAAGTTTTCGGATTATAGTTTCGAAACCGTATGATGTGTAAGCCAAATTAGCTAAAGGATCCAAATAATGCCCATCAACCCCCATTTGAGTTACAAGAAGGTCTGGCTTGAAGGACTCAAAGAGTGGAACAACAACCTCATCGAAAACGCGAATCAGTTCGGGAGTTCCTGCACCAGGTAATAGCGGAACGTTCACTGAATATCCGACCCCCTCAGCACCACCGGTTTCATAGATGAACCCAGTTCCGGGAAAGAGAGTCTTTCCTGTTTGATGCACGGAGATTGTCATGACGTCCTTAGACCTGTAGAAGGCATTTTGGACACCGTCTCCGTGATGCGCATCGAAATCGAAATACAATACTTTGCGTGTTTTTTTCTGTTGAAGCATCTTGATTGCGATTGCAGCATCGTTGTATATACAAAAACCAGAGGCTGCACTCTCGTGTGCATGATGAAGTCCACCCGAGATACAGAACGCGTTCGATGCTCCATTCATAATGGCTCTCATCGCATCTAGCGTGGCCCCAACATATCTTGCTCCTGCATCATGTATCAAAGGAAAGATGGGATTGTCAGAAGTGCCGAGACCGTATCGAGGATGTATGTTGTTGTTTTTACCACTATCCTCAACTGCATCAATGAACTCTGACGAATGAAACAGTTCGAGTTCTTGCCTTGAGGCAGGATTTGGTTCTATCTCTTTCACTTTATCTAATAACCCAAGTTGCTTAGAGAGAAGATATGTTAGCTTCAATCTATCCGGTTTTAACGGGTGGTCTTTTTTAAACTCATAATCTAAGAGTGCATTTGAATAGGGATAGACAAGTTTGTTTCTCATCATTATGCGCCTTTACGCATAGGATTACATTATCCTTTCTAAGTCTGTGGTTTAAATTGAAATGAGTTCTAGAATGCTAAAATACCACCCAATTGTTCTTGGAGAATTCGAAGTGAGATTATACACAACTCTATAGCTTATATTGAGCTCTTCCAGAACGTTTGAAGGCTTTTTCAAACTCTGGCTCGTCGCTCATGCTTCCTGCGATGATGAGAACTCGCGACAACCGCTGATCACCCCAGAAACTTGTTCAACCCTCCTGAAAAAGCTGCTCTTGCTTCATCTAGAGGTATGGTGAATTTACCAAAATCTGCAACGGGGTCAGAAGTCGTAAGCCCCAATTCGCATGATGTGGTTTGATGCTTCTCTATAATCTTTAGGAATTCAGGTTGATTGCTCTCAGTTACCTCGACTAAGTAGCGAGCAGAGGTCTCTGAGAAGAGAGCTTGAGCTAAGCTGTTGACTGTGCCCGGAATATAATCCAAATTAAGTTTGAACCCATATTCACTATTCATTAACATCTTCATGAGCGCAACAGCAACACCTCCGCGACCAACATTATTGCAAGACCTAATGAGCCCCCGTTCATGAGCCTCAAGGATGACATTCATTGACCGCTTCTCCCAGCTTGGCCTATAATCTGGTGGTTCACCTTTCACTTCACCGAGAGTTGTTCTCTGAAATTCACTTCCGTTCAACTCAGGAAATGTTTCTCCTACTAGGATGACGTTTGCCCATGGTGTGACTAAATTACGTTTGACTGGTGAAAACCCTTGAGTAAATATTCCTGCAATCATTATCTGTGGAGTTGGATTGATTCTTTTTCGTTGTTCATCAACTTCTGTTTCATTATATAGTGATACATTTCCTCCTATGATTGGGATTCTGAAGTCGTGTGAGAATCTCCCAAGACCCCTTACTGATTCTACAAATTGGGCATAAGACTCAGGACGTTCAGGATTTCCAAAGTTCAAGCAATCTGCTATAAATAGAGGTCGCGCACCCATTGATACAATATTCCTGAGTGATTCCGCAGCAGAATTTGCTGTACCTATTTGAGGATTTAACAAGCACCAGAAAGAATTACAATCGCTAGTAAAAGCTAAGAGTCTACCATTGGGAAACTCCAAGACTCCTGCATTTTGCCCTAAGTCCACAACTGTATTTGCTTGAACATGCTGATCATATTGACTATAAACCCACGAACGGTCACAGATATTTATGGAACGAAGCAAATTCAGTACAGCATCTCTATAATTATCGGGTTCCTTTAACCAGCTGAGTGAATCCGTTTGAGTGGGAATTTTCCCTTCAACTCTCTCTGGTACTGGGAAACCATCAACTAACAGACTAATTGGAAGGTTGGCAAGAGTTTCATCTTCGTACTTGGCGGTGTAATTGCCCTCTTTGGTGACTTTTCCAATCACTGCGTAAGGCGTGTCATTCTTTTCAAATAAAGTTATTACTCGCTCTAAATTCTTTGGAGCAACAACAGCTAGCATTCGTTCTTGCGACTCAGAGATGAGTATCTCTGAGGGGTCCATATCCTCTTCTCTAAGTGGTACTTTCTCAAGATTAATCTCAACACCAGTCCCTCCAGCACGAGCAAGTTCACCTGCAGCAGATACCATTCCGCCGCCACCAAAGTCCTGAAGACCATCTATCAGCTCTTCTTCAATAAGCTCTGTCAGTGTGTCTATCAAGACTTTTTTAGCTAGGGGGTCTCCAATTTGGACTGTACTTCGATTATCTTGTTCTTCATCCGAAAAGATTTCTGATGCGAAGCTAACTCCAGCTATGCCATAGCGGCCAGTAGTTGATCCGAACACAACGAGATGATATCCTGGTGTTCTAGCACTGCTTCGAACAACCTTCTCTGGTTTTACGTATCCTATGCACACTGAGTTGACAAGGCAATTCTCATCAAAGGAGTCATCGAATTCTATTTCTCCTCCAACCACAGGTATACCCACGCTATTCCCATATTCAGAAATTCCTCTTACAACATTCTCAAGCAGGTATGCGTTGTGTGGTTTCTTTGGGTGACCAAATCTCAAACAATTCATGAGCCCCACTGCCTTGCATCCCTGTGAAATTACATCTCGGATAATTCCTCCAACGCTAGTAGCCGCTCCATTGTATGGATCAATCTGACTTGGATGATTGTGGGATTCCATCGCGACTCCAACATAATGCCCCTCACCGATATCAACCAAACCTGCACCTTCTCCAATTCCGAGTACAACATTTTCAGCGGTGGTATTGAATAGATAGAACCAACGTTTGCTGCTTTTGTAGCTGCAATGCTCAGACCAGAGTACATCGAGCATAGCAAGTTCTGTTTTGGTTGGTTCACGCCCAAGGACCTTTGTGGCATGTTGGAGCTCTTTTTTGGTTATCATTGAGTCGCCCTCACAAAGTTCTCCAAAATATACAGTCCGTCAGTAGAACCTAGAATAGGTCTTGACGCCCTCTCTGGATGAGGCATCAATCCAAGTACATTTCCTCTCTGATTTATGATTCCAGCAATATTCTCAAGTGATCCATTTGGATTAGAATCCGGAGTAATATCTCCATGTTCATCACAATATTTGAATGGAATTCGTCCCTCGTCAGTCAGCGCCACTAAATGTTCATCTGAGCAGAAGAAATTGCCCTCAGAATGAGCTATAGGTAGTCGGATAACTGCGTTCTCCAAATTCTCAGTGAATATTGACGCAGTTTCACAGACCTTAAGATAGACCCACCTGCAGATGAAATGCGCAGAGTGATTTGGTAGTAGTGCACCGGGTAATAGTCCTGTTTCAGCAAGTATCTGGAAACCATTGCAGATTCCAAGAACTGGTTTGCCATCTTCAGCAAGGTCTCGAATACCTTCAACGATGACTTCCACCGATGCTATTGCTCCCGCTCTAAGATAGTCTCCATATGAGAACCCTCCTGGAATCACAACACCATCCGCATCTTCTATTCCTGCAAGTCCCTTTCTACTAGGCACGATGTATGGTTTCGCTCCTGGAATCTGTGCAAGTGCACGTAGCACATCATTCTCATTACTTGTACCGGGGAATCTAATCACTGCGATTGACACTAGCTGAGCCTCACCTCATGCTTCTCAGATATTGGATTTGAGAGTAGTTTAATATTCATAATGTTGAGCTGCGATAGAATTTCAGATGTCACAGGTTTCGGTAGAAAGATATTGAAAATCTTTCCAACTCGGACTTCATCAACCACACCAAATCCTAGACGGATTAATGCTTTCTTTGTAACCTCGCCTGGCGGATTCTTGATTCCAGTCTTAGGCTTTACGATGACTTGGACTATTTCCTGTCTAGCCTTGACAATTTCCGGTTTAGTATGAGTAAGTGCATCGACAAGTTTCGTATAGACCTCTATTAGGTTTCCTTTGTCCTCCCTGAAAACATCCTTATTCAATGATTTTGACTTAATATCCCAGATTCGCATTGTGTCTCCTGATAGCTCATCTGCTAGAACAATGTATCCTGCTTTAGTGCATCCAAACTCCAGCTTGAAGTCTATTAGACTAAGATTCTTTTGCTTAAACAACTCTGACAAATAATAATTGACAGACAGACTAACTGACCGCATCAACTGTAAATTCTGGTATGTTACAAGATCTAATCTTGTGATTGCATCTTCTGTAATCAATGGATCATTCAGGCTGTCATCTTTCAAAAAGAACTCAACGAGTGGACTATCCAAGTTTTTTCCTTTCTCAACTCCATAACGTTTACAGAATGATCCTGCAGCAAGGTTCCTGCACACAACCTCAACAGGAAAAATGTCCACTTTTCTGCAGAGAACTTTGGGACCTTCAAGTGCTTTCACAAAATAGGTGTCAATACCCTTGCCTTCAAGATATCCGAGAAGGAATTCCGTCATCTTACACGCAAGTACACCCTTGCCAGCAACCTTTTGTTCCTTCTCACCCTCGCCCGCTGTAGCAGTATCTTTGAATTCAATAATTACTCTATCAGATGATTGCGGGTCCTGAAAGACTTTCTTCACTTTCCCTTCATGGATAAGGTCCATCATTTCAGCTCCTTGGATTGTAATTTTGGCTCGGAGTGTTTGTTAAAATCATGTCGACACCTCGCTTAAGTTGTCTTCTTTTACTGCTGCAATTATGCAATAGAGTTCTGTATCAAACCCTTCTACCTTTGCGCCAGAAATAATACTCAAGGCGCTATGACTTGCGATAATCCCTATCTTCATCCCGACAAATCCCTCTGATAGTTTCGATTATAATGTGTTGTACCAAGTTCTTGAACCTTATCACGGATTCTCTTGGCATGCTCTGAAGGGTATTTTCCATCCAAACACGTAAAATAGAGGTCTTTGAGAACGTTGCGAGAATATCGCCACTAATATAATCTACCACTTGAGGAAACGGCTTCTATCTTTGTTCTATCCAGCTTTGGGATTCTCAGTTTTGGAATTTCGCTCAATCCTTTTCCTATTAGAAGAATTCGCGTAAAAGGGCTCCAATTACTGAACCAAGAATTGTCGCTGTTGTCATTAGAATGAAGTAGACAATTGCAACAGCAACAGCGCTAAATATTAAGCTATCAATACCTAACTCTGGTAAGACCAGGCCTGGCGACGCGAGAAAGGCGATGAAGAATATCAAGAAAAATATCGCTCCGATAAAACCACTGACCAGCGCCTTTCCAGCATCAGGTGATGTGAGACCAATTGGAATAGCAACAATTGCAGGTATAACGAACAAAGTTGTAGTCGAACTTTCTACTACGGAAATCAGAATAAAGGAGTAGAATGATGTATCAATAATGGCAACTAAAGCGGGAATAAGCAACAGCATCAAGAGATCCTTTCTTTTCTCAGTCATCGACACTCCTAATAGCTTAACAATAGGTTGAGGTCTACCATTTTTATCGATATATCGTGGTTCTTCTTTTGTTGGTAATGGTCTAAAAAATCCCTTCTTCTCTTCAGGCTCTTCTTCCTCATCAGGAGTTTCAATTCTATACTTTTCCTCGTTTGCCATTAACGCCACACTCTCCTGAGAATCCGTTTGGTCATTGAATAAAGTCTTCGCATCACGCAACAAATTGAGATTACTGCAATTTTGAAACCCAACCACAACTCCTATCTGCATTTTCATTTAACCATCTCTATAGCTGGAGGTACAGTGATGGTTGAAGGAAGACCGTTTGATGATTCCGACATTGAGGATGAATCATCAATGACGAAACGAAGAAAACTAGAACACATCGAAATATGTCTGGATGAAGAAGTTCAATGTCAACGGTCTACAATGTTCGAAGATATCGAATTTGTACATAATGCATTGCCTGAGATAGATAAAGACAAAATCGATCTCACAACCAATTTTTTTGGCCTTAGAGCTGGTGCACCACTCATCATTGCGGCTATGACAGGTGGACACCCGAAAACTAAAAGCATCAATCAAAAACTAGCAAGTGCTGCTCAAGAGCTTGGATTGCCCATCGGTGTTGGTAGTCAGAGAGCAGCTGTTGAAGACCCATCGCTTGCAGACACATTCACAATTGTAAGAGAAACAGCTCCTTCAGTTCCAGTGATTGCAAACATTGGAGCAACGCATGTTCGAGTAGCTCCTGATGCTGTTTCTATGATCGATGCGGACATTTTAGCTGTTCATCTTAATCCACTTCAAGAAGCCATCCAGCCAGAAGGCGACTGCAACTCTGAAGGAGCTCTGGATAGCATAGCTCAAATTGTTGATTCTGTTGATATTCCAGTCATTATCAAGGAAACTGGTGCTGGAATATCTGGAGATGTTGCTAAGAGCCTTGAAGAAGTTGGCATTGCTGGTATCGATGTAGGTGGTGTAGGTGGTACTAGTTGGGCTGGAGTTGAGTACTTTCGTGCTCAGAAAGAAGATGACGACCTTAAAGCACAGCTTGGTCTTCAGTTCTGGGATTGGGGTATTCCTACAGCTCTGAGTGTGATTATGGTGCTTGACGCTACTGAACTTGATGTTATTGCTACAGGCGGGATCCGTAGCGGACTTGATATTGCGAAGGCTTTAGCTTTAGGGGCGACTGCTGCTGGGATTGCCCATCCTATACTTCGACAGGCCGTTTATGGTTCTTCACTTGATGTTGTAGTCGAGCTTGAACGTTACCTTGAAGGTCTTCGTGTTGCAATGTATCTTACAGGTGCCCAGAAGGTAGAGGAACTATCCTCAAAGCAACTCATTTTGAGTGGCAAGCTTGTCCAGTCTCTGAAATCTCTAGGCATCGATTACAAGAAAGTTGCTGGTGGAATCTAAATTAGAGAATACCTATGCGTTGAAGATATTTCGAACGTGTTCGAATTCCATTCAACATCTGGACTGCTTCTTCAATTGTGTCCCCAACTACAATACCATTCAACTCGAAACCGCGCATAATGACTTCATACTTGTCCAAATTTGGGACATATGCAATGACGGTTTTGTCATGTCGCTTTGCCACATTAGCAACCCTTGCTCCAATTTGAAGTGAGATCCCCGGAGCATATGGCAACAAAAGCAAGAGTGCTGCATCAATTGTATCGAAGCCAAGCATCTTATCGAGGACTTGTTCATAATCTATATCCGCTGCGCTCCCTGTAAGGTCGCACGGATTACGAAATGAGGCAATCCCTTGGTAGGCTGGAGTCATCACTTCTCGCATTGCCTCCTGTTGCTCCTTATTGAATGGAGGCATTATGAGACCGTAGTGTGATGCCTCATCGCTAGCAATGACACCATGTCCACCACTTACAGTTAGTGTACCAACTCTTGGACCTAACATATGCTTGGGTTTGAATGAAAACACTTTTGCGTAAGCCATCACTTCGTCTTCATCCACAGCCTGGATAATGCCATACTGATTGAAAGCATCTTTAGAGACTGCTTGATCGCCTGCTAGCGATGAAGTATGACTCTGAGTCGCTCTATGACCTGCTTCAGACTCTCCACCTTTGAGGACAATCACTGGTTTTTTTGGAGCTATCTTCTTGCAAGCATCCACAAAATCCCTACCTTCTCCCGCGCCAAAACCTTCTATATACGCCAGAATGACATCAACATTGTCATCCCTACCAAAGTGTTCAACGAAATCAGTCACATTTGTCTGTGCTGCGTTGCCGATAGAGATCGCCGCAGCAATTCCAACATGTCTTGCTGCAAACTCTTCAAGTCTCTCTATAAGCCATCCTCCACTTTGTGATATGATTGCCACTTTTCCTTTACGTGGTCGAGCAACACGTTCTGAGGGGAGGAAGAACGTGTCTAAGACCTCGGGAACGAATACACCGATGCAGTTTGGACCCACCATCGAGATTTTGTATCTATTAGCAATTTCAACTATTTCTGACTGCAGGGTCGCACCCGTATCTCCCACTTCGCTAAATCCACCGGAAACTACGATTACAGACCTGATGTTTTTCTCTCCACATTCAGTCAAAACACCCGGCACATATTTCGCAGCCACTGAAATCACAGCGAGCTCGATATCATCTGGAGCTGCAGTGATAGATTTGTGAACAGCAACTCCTTCAACAGTTCCTCCTTTAGGATTGATAGGATAAGTCGGGAGCCCATTTTCAAAAGCAAGTTTTCGAAAAATCACGTTTCCTGGACTGAAGGGATTTGAAGTTGAAACACCAACTACAGCAGTCACTTTTGGATTAAGCATCGTTTTGAGGCCAGTCATCTCGCACCCTCGTCTGTCTTTGCTGTGGGTTGCTTGCATCCCTTATATGGGCTATGCATGTGAACGAATGAACTTCAGATGCCATCTTGCTTAATCAAGGTTTCATCTGAGCTAGAATCTCTATTTGTCTTGGTTCAGCTAACAGAGCATGTTGAAGTTTGCATAACAATTTGGCTATCTCTGCATAGATGACCTGTCGTGCTGGGTCTGTACCTGATTCTGCATTTTGGAGTGCTTCTTCCACCTGTTGGTTCAGTCTCTTGATGATGCGTTTCTCAAGTTCAGGACCTCCCCATCCAAACCCATCGAAGGCAGTCTGTGCTTCAAGGATCTTTTCCTTGACGTTTACTTTCTCTTCTTTGAGAATCGGTTCTACTCCTTGGAAATATTTCGCTACAGCTCTTTCGATGCGCTCCATCTCGGAACCATTCAGGTAATTTTCTTGTTGACGATGTTTCAAGAGATCTTGTAGTAGTCGAGCTCCAGGTGCCTCCGTTAGGAGACCTTTAGCAGTCTTAACGAGGATCCGTGCTGGAAGTTCTACAACATCACCAAGATATGGTGATTCGGACCTGTAACGATGAATTTCTCTTAATGATTCCAACCAGAATGTAGGAAGTAAAACGTGACACCTACTTGAATACTGCTGAATCAACCTCTGACTTTGACCGATAAGACCAAACTGATCATCTTCAACATCGACTTTTCTAAATGGTTCAATCGGTTTCGGTTGTTCGCCTCCAACTAATGGTACCAACTCGGGATCTTGGTCTGTTGCAGATACACTTGTGGGGGTTGGTCTTTTGGTTTGAGGTTCCTTTCCATCAAGGAAAGATAGAATCTCTTGAGTCGCGGATCCAGATTCTATTTGTTTAGCTTTATTGGAAAGTTTGGGCAATAGACTTTCAACTTGCGAAAGCCGCTTCACGATAAGACTCATGATGTTCTGAGTTGATGGTGGGATTCCTTTCATCGTCGTTGCTTCCTCCATCCATTTACGTGTTCTCAGAAGACCTTGAGTCAGTGAATCAACTCTGTCCGGATCTATTGTATCCTCAACCTGAGAGCTGAGGAGAAAGTGGATGAGTGTTGAGTTCAATGTGACTACAAGGAGAAGTCTATCGATGAGATCTTCGTAATGGAATGATGAGGAATCCGACAATTTGTCACCGCCAAATTTATTCTACTGCGTCACTTGGAGTCATGTAGTAGCTGAACAACTCACGGAAGTCGTTGATTGCATCGACAAGTTCTTTTCGAGTGGTTCCTTTTGACCTCATGAACCAGCCCTGCTTCAATGGCGAAGCACCACTATGTAGATTGACTAGCTGCGTTGCTTCATTTATTATTTGGACTAGTTCAGGAATCTTTGGAAGCCCCAGAAGAAGTAGTAAGCTTGTTGATGGATTTTTGTCATGGTATTGCACGTAGCAGGGCGTTATCGCTGCACCAGGAGCAATGAATTTGTCTAGAGCTTCCTTAAGGTGCATTCCATATTCGGCTTTTGCTATATTGCTTGGTCCAGACATGACATAGTAGACACTCTCAGCATTCGGTTCATCACCAACATCTGCGTAGGAACACTCTGTTACAGCATAGTCAATCATTGCCTTGAGTTGTTTAGGCATGCTTCCTGCATCAGGAATTAGACCTATGTCTGCATAGAGTGCTGGCACTACAACTGGGTCCAATTTTCTTGCATAATCAGCAAGGTCTGTTGTTGGGAACACATCCTTTGATTTCTCCCAGACACCAGGAGAGAGCATTGCTTCAACTACATCCAGTGCTAAGGGGTTAACAAGCTCAACGAACGCCTGTTCAGTTCGAGCCTCCACTGCAGTGGCTTCTTCTAAGGTAGATGGTACCATTGTTTCAATTGAATCAATATCGGCGATGTCAACTTCAAGTTCTCTTCGAAGGTAGTCAACAGTATCACCTTTTCTCCACTGTAGGATTCTCTTCAACATAGTTCTGTTCGACAGAAGTATTGTAAGGTCTGCTCCACGTTCTTGCAGTTGTGCACGTAGTAACTTGGATACAGCCCAGATTGAGTTTAGTGCCTCGCTGGACTGCCCTTCGAACGGAAGTATGCCAACAACATAGACGAAAATCCGACGTCCTTCTTCCTCTTGGAATCTCTGCTTAAGTAATTCAATTAGTGCTGGGGTACCTCCACAACCTGTTCCTCCACCCAAGCTCGTGAAGATACAGAAACCTGATACACCCTCAAAGCCAAGATTACCGAGTTGGTCGAAAATGATATCTTTGGATTCCATAATGGAATTATACCCATCCATGAAACGACCACCGACACCGATTTCACTTGCACCATATAGGAGCGTGTTCTCTTTCGGGATGCCGTATTTTTGACGCACCTTTGTAAGGTCTGCTCTGTCAGTGTTGATGAGTAAATAGCCTCTTACTCTTGAGGGTAGTTTCTTATCCCTGCTAGTCTGCAGATACGATCCCACTATATTTGAGCCACATTCACCAATTCCAATGGCGAAGACTTCGGCTGCTTTTGTCGTGTCATCACTCTCAACGGGTTTTTTAGGTGGACTGCTACCGAACATTGATTTTTACTCCTATTTCTTCCTTGAATCGACCAAAGCTAGAGCGCTCTCTTTGATGGCCCAACTGAGGTAGGAACTAATATCCTCTCTGCTGTAGGTCTCTCTTATTTTCCTTATGGCGTCATCAATGAATTTGTCACGTACTTCTGGTTTGTCAGCTGGACTGAAACCTGTCATGAACATTCTGAGTGACTTGTGCCAGTCATCCATTGAAACCGCCTTGTCCAACCACTGTTTACGTAGCCTTCCAAGCTCATGGAAGTTTGCAATCGCTACATCTAGGTCAACAGCTTCGGTAAGACCCTCCTCGAGTGACTTCATCTTCTTGATATCAAACACAAGCTTACTGAAGTCCGCAGGATGATTCTCAGCTACTCTCTGAATTGTTGAGTAGTACTGACTTTTCTCCTTCAACTCAGCTTCGTGTGCTTCGCCATTCTTACTAGCCATACTCTTGATCATCTGGAGCATCTCTTCCTGGATGTTTGCCAATGTCAGACAGACATCTAATGCTTCATTCACATGCGGTGAATCTGTTTCCAGTTTAGCTGGAACTTGATCAATGAGAACTTTCAGACGTTCGACAAATTCAGACATACCCTGTTCCTCGAACAATGATAGCGCTCCTTTAATCTGAACGTATGCCTCGTCTACTCGTTCCCTGATTTTCTTGTGAACATTAGGCGAAGTAGTCAGATTCATGAGTTTGTCAAATGCCTCCGCTGCGTCTTCGAGCTCAGTTGGTGGATTGGTCTTGAGGTCGTTGAGCATTTTCAATTCCTTTCCAAGTTTCACGCCAATACTACTTGCTCTGTCAAGACTAGATATGAGCGAATCAACTTCGACTCCGAGCTTCTCAACTATCTTCTCCTGAATCTTCTTTTCGTAAATCTCTACCATTTTTCGTGCTATTGCTGGTAGACTGAATACTGTATCAGCAGCTACGCCAACATTATTCAGTTCACTAATTGCTTCTTGTGCTTCAGGTGGTATTTCCACTCCTGCACCCATTAACTTGGCTGCAGCCAATCTTATTTTAACACCAAGTCTGTACCTGAGGTTCTCTAGTGCATCTTTCGCTTTGACGAGAATGTTATCCTTGATAGACCGCATCTCAGACTTGATTTCAGCAAAGTCATCCAATAGTTTGATTCTATTTGATCCCTCATCTAGGTCAATGATGATGGGCATGAAAATTTCAGCATAAGCTGGCTTGACCGTCTGGAGGTCATGCACGATGGCATCAATCTCTTGTTCACAAGCTTCTCGGAATGTAGCAACGCCGCTCTCGACAGCGTCTTTTAGACTTTTTAGTGAACCAAGCAAGTAGACAATGCCACCCTCAAGTTCCTCAACCTTAGGAGCTTTCTTGCTTAGTTGAGCATGATCGAGGACTCGGTCAGCTGAAGTTGCTAGTTCATTAAATCTAGTTAAATAACCGCGGATACTCTCAGTGATGTTTTTACGATATTCATCATCCATCGTCTTAGATTGGAGATAGACTCTGACCATATCGTCGATACCCGCTTTCTTCAAAGTTTTCTTCGAGTCTGCGATGAACTGACGCACTGCAACTATATCCTTAATTCCAGCATCATCGGGGGCTTCTGTCGCTTTCTCGATATCATCAAGCAGCTCAAACAAACGTTCTCTGAGAGCGATTTTCACCTGTCCTTCCCACTCAACCATACGCTGGTAGCTGGATAATAGGGGTGCAATTTCGTCTCCTTCCACACTCACATTTGGTGGCGTTGGGATGACATCAGCAGTCGTGGGGATTCCACCTGCTACTATCTTCGTTGTTACTTCATGTTTGATGTTTATGATTCTGTCACGGAGTGCATTAGCTACCTTCAACCGTGCTGAGTGAAGCTGGTTCTCAAGAGATATTAGAGCTGTGAGCGTGTCTGCCTTGGAGGCATCCCTAGCGATTATTCTTAGTTCTTGGGAGAACTCCATTGGAAGTTCCAGACCAAGTCTAGCCGCAGTTTCCACAGATGCTTGGAGAGATTCTGTAGAACCAACAAGTGATGAACTGAGTAGTCTACTTACTTCATCTTTCCTGCCATCTAGAAACTGTCTATCTACCTGTAGTTTTTCATTCAAAATGATAAGATCCCTTAGGGACATACCGATTACATCATCATTGGATACTGTTGTAGCAACCTCGCTTTTGTCTATCGTGATGTGTCGTTCATAGGTATCTACTATGGCCTTGTTCTCATCAAGAGTTGATTTAACATCCCGCTCGACGTCTTCATGAATGACACTGTAGAGTTTTGAGAATGCCTTAGCAAACTCATGAAGTTTCGCAAAATCCTTGATATCTCCCGCTCCAATACCAGGAAAATTCAGAGCCATGATTCCCTTAACCTCTGCGGGTTTGATTGCCTGAATCTTTGGTGTAATGGTAAGTGTGTCTTTGTGTTCCTTACGAAAATACTCTGCAAAGTCACGAGTTACTCTCATAAAATCTGTTTCAAGATCATTACTTGTCTTGTCGACCTGAGCTTGAAACTTTCTCTTTTTCATAAATCCTGATGTGGCAAGATCATTTTCCATCTTGGTCAAGTTTGCGAAGATGTCGTAGAGCTGTCGAACCTGTCGGTCCGCTTGCTCTTCCATCGCAGGGTTGACTGAAACAAGGATTCCTTTTAATTCCGCGAGTCTATCTAATTCTCGTCTCCATCCGCTGGTATCCAAGATGCCTACCTCCGTCTAATATGACTGTTTTTGGTGGTGGATGTCTTAAGTTCTTTCTGTGTGGGTCCTCCC
Source organism: uncultured archaeon (assembly GCA_964590575.1). Taxonomy (GTDB): domain Archaea; phylum Asgardarchaeota; class Thorarchaeia; order Thorarchaeales; family Thorarchaeaceae; genus SMTZ1-45. The sequence goes on along the minus strand of CAZPWM010000027.1, from coordinate 14,759 downwards.
TTTTCAACGATTGTATCATGTATTGAGTTCCTTAAAATAACAAATTAGCCTCATTTTCAGCCATTTAGCTGTGAAAGAAACACCCTTAAGCACTCTAAAATTGAGGGAGAACACTTATTGAAAATCTTGGGGCGACATTATGGATAAAGGCTCCTTGGGCTCAAATGACAGTGCATCTCTAAGTCATGAGATAGTAATCAAACTAGATGCACCTGCAGTTGATATTACATATGATGAGCATTATTTGTATGCTGCTTGCCAAGATTATCGAGTACGGGTTTGGTCGAAAACCGATTGGCGGAAAGTGGCTGAACTAAAGGATACTGATACGCCTCCACTTATTGTTGATGTCGATAACACTCAAGTCTTTGCTACATGTGAACGCAGAGTCTATGTCTGGAAGAAAGAAACTTGGGGATTAACTGGGTGGTTTGAGTTAAGCTATCAGGCTTTGACCTCGACTCTTCATGGAGATTATTTCTATGTGGGGGCAAGGGATGGAAGATTAGTATCTATCCAGAAAGATACACATGAAACCTCAAGTTGGCAACTTCACAAATCAGACCTTACAAGTCTCTGGTCTGATGACAAAATCATATGCACCAGCACAAAAAAAGAGGAACCCCATGTATGGTTGAAAGACCGTGATACTGCACCTTCTGAACTGGCTCGATTAGATAAGAAGGGCAAGGGTGGAGTTCTCTCAGGGAATAATGAATTTGTGTTGGTGGGAACATCAATTGGTGAGATTGATGTCTATGATCGCGTTGAATGGGGTCTGGTTCGGACTCTTGAGTCAAGGAGTTCACATCCAATTACATCTATGTGGGCAAGTAGTTACTACCTAGTGTCCGCGATGGCAAACGGGATTGTTACTATGTGGGACTTGAAGAGAGGGGAAGAGATTGGAGAGCTGCAGATAGATAGCCAGACGATAGAATGGGTCAAAGCTGATCACGATCTTCTCTATATCGCAACGCAGGAAGGGATCACAATAGTCCGACTGATAACCGCAGGAAGACCTTTTGATGTTTGTTCTGATTCTCCTCCCATTCTAGCTGATAGCTTGCTAAAGACATCTCCGTATGATGTGCTAGAAGGAGCTCTTGAACTTGAGAAGAAAGCGGATCAACATTATCAAGACGGATTGTTTCATGAATCTGTACTTGATTATGAGCATGCGCTGCAATTGCTAATTGATAATACTCATGCGCTCCAAGAAGTTCCTGAAGAACGTCAGATCCTCACTGATGAACTGAACACCAGACTTGGCAAAGCACTTCTGAAAGCTAAAATCCAAGAGCTACAGACAATCAGTCACGAGATTCAACAACTGTCAGAGGAACTTGATATTCGAAAAAGAACTGATAGGTCTCCTGAGGACATCGAGCGCTTGTGGGGGTTGGCTGGTCGGGCAATCAAGGAGAGTTATGTACTAGCAGAAGCACAAGCTAGTGACATGCTCAGTTACCAGCTCACACACGTTATCGAAACACTCGAAAAAGACCTGAATGCAGCCATGTCTAAGTTTGATGTGTTTCGAGAAACTATCAATAATGCACTTGCCTTAACCCGGCAGATTTCCAATGAATGGCGTTGGAAGGAACGTAAACGCACGAAACTACCAGAGCGAAAGGAGTTTCTTGAGAGTGCTATAGAAAAACTGGAATCTGCTCTTGAACATGCAGACTCTGAAGGTGAAGTGAAACAGATTCTTACACGGGCGCTGGATGAATATAGACGACTATATGGTCAGATAGACAGAATAGTGACTTCCTACGACTCTGAACAAGACACATCATTCACATCAAAAGAAGAGGCTCAAGAAGCAATTGAAGGTCTTCTGAGTGTGCTGCCTAAGAAGATCGAAGCACTTCATACCATAGTAAATGAAACTGAGAGAACACTTGAAACGAGCCAAATACTCGCTGCACTTGAACAAGCTCTTGTAGCAGCAGATGAATTCAAGCTTAAAGACGCTCAAAAGGCTATTCAAAAGGAAATCGAGAAGATTAATCCTGAAGAAAAACCAGGTACAAGCAATTAGGATACATAGATATTTCTAAGATGCAGCTATTCCGTCAATTGATGGATACTCTTCCTCGATGAAATCCTCATCAATAAGGTCCATCCACTCCTCCGCTAGCTCAGCTATGGAGGGGTCGATTGTAATTGCATACTCAGCTGCTTGGATTGCAGCTGAGAAATCCTCGAAGTATAGATAGCAGACCGCTAAATTATACCACGTTACTGCAGAGGATGGGTCCAAGTCCAATGATTTTTCCAAAGTATCAATTGCTTCCTCCCACTGTTCCTCAGAGATAAGCGCAGTTGCGAGTAGTTCCCATTTACGAACATCTCGTGGTTGTAACTTGAGGCTCTGTCTTAACGCTCCAATTCCCTCAGAGTTTTCATTGAGCATTAGGTGGATGAAGCCTTTATCTCCCCATTTAGATGAGGATGTAGGCTCAATTTTAAGGAGGCTATTCAATGCTTGAATTGCCATCTTTGGTTTCCCTAGCTCCAAATTGCAGACAACTAGGCTCTCCAAAGCTTGTACATTTGTTGGATCGACAGAGAGCCCTCTCTGAAGCTTAGTAACTGCTTCATTGAATAACTGCTTCTTAATTAATGAAGAGGCTTGTTCTACAAGAGAGTCTACCTCTCCACCTTCGGAATAGGTCGGATCCAACGGTCAATTCTCCATGGTTTTCTAAAATCTGCGCATGACTGTATAGGTAAAAAGCTTGCTCTGACTGCATAATTGCATTTCAACCAGTGACTCACCTGTCACTGAAACATTTTGTACCTCTAGAACCAATCCTGAAAGAGGCACTTCTGTGACAGTGATATTCACTACATCTTTTGCCCATCTAGTGCCGTCCGTGAGATTACCATCTTCGTTCAAAAAGACAACCCTGAGAGGTCCATCTCCAGTTTCAAGAGGTGCTCCATTGATCAGATATGCTAGTACCATTGTAGATTCAATTGAATCAAGAGGGTCTCCTGTTGGAGTGTATCCATTCACAGTTCCTTCCACAATTGCCTTTGTATATTCAGTAGTCCTTCCATCACGAGAATAGGCTGTCACTGTGTAGTTTGCAGGAAGAGTCGCGACATGTACAAGGAGTGACAAGACGGTGACTCCTGTGAAAGTATTGGGACCGGCGATTGTACCTGATGTTTTCTTGTATCCTCCCTCACCCGTGACTGACGTCATTCCAAATATCTCGCCGAAGCTGAAATGTTGAATCGTGTCTGCAACATCAACAACCAATGCAGGTGTCATGCTAATGACTCGAATCTCAACCACATTGGATACACATTGAGGTCCAGCAGCATATGGGTCTGGATCTGTTGTTGCATTAGCATCAGCATTGTCGTAATATCCATCCTCTGGAAGGAACATGAGTTTGTACCCATCCTCGTAGTCCGGAACAATTGACCCATTAAATTCGTATGCCAGAACCATATCCCCTTGTATACCCCATATGGATGCATTGGGAAAGACTTTGCTGTACTCAAAGGTCTGATTGTATCCATCATCAGCAATTATGGTGACTAGATCTATGTCCTGCATACCCCCAACCAAGTTCACAAGATCTGCTATCAGTATCCCCTTGTAGTTTCCTTCTCCTCGAACGTTACCATATGAATTCTGATATGAACCGTTTCTATCGATTACCGTCATCTCGGTCATTTCTGTGAGAGTGATGCTTGTTGTTCTTCCATCCCCTCCAGTAAGAAGGACTTCAGGGACTGGGTCCAGATTTGGTACATTTGGGACCATTACCATCACTGCTCCAAAGGCACCTATAACAACCAGCACCGTAATAGCTAAAACCACACCGAGTTTTCTTTGTTGTCCGCTCAAATGATTCACCTGGCTCGATATGCACAATGGTGCCAATCGAACCACAATATAAGAGTTCGGTTTGTGATTAAGTGCGGTGACACAGCGGCGCGTACCCATTTACTCCCCAGCGAATAACGTCGGTATAGTCCTGACAATACACAGTTGTTGAACTGGGGCTTATATTAGCCTATATCCTTCTAGATTGCTTAGATTACAATAATGCAATTGCCTCGATCTCAATACTAACGTCTTTTGGCAGACGAGCAACTTCAACTGCTGCACGAGCAGGTGGTGGATCCGAAAACCACTTGGCATACTCTGCATTCATCTCAGAGAAGTCATTCATATTCTTGAGGAATACCGTGCATTTCACGACTTTGTCCATTGAGGAACCTGCTGCTTCAATCACTCCTTTCACATTAGAGAGAGATTGTTTAGTCTGATTCGTGATAGATCCGGTCACCAGTTCTCCAGTTTCAGGGTTTGCTGGAATCTGTCCAGAACAAAAAACAAACCCGTTTGCCTTGATGCCTTGAGAATATGGGCCAATTGCCTTTGGTGCATTATCTGTTGAAACTCGTGTAATCTTCATTTTCATCAGATACACTGATGCATCGGTCCACGATTAATCTAGTGGTTACGGTCTTCTCTCTGGTGGAGGTGGGACAGCAAAACCAGCAACGATTCTGGTTCCGGTTTCTCCTTGTAACGCTCGTGTAATATTTGGCGGATCTGTAATGATTGCCATATCTCCACCATTCTTGATGAATTGAACACAAGCTTCTATCTTAGGAAGCATGCTTCCAGGAGTGAAGTGACCTTCTTCGATGTATCTCTGCGCCTCAATGTGGTCCATCTTATCGATTGCTTTTTGATTCTCCTTACCAAAATTGAGGTAGACCTGCTCCACTGCTGTTGATATGAGAAGGACATCTACATCAAGGTCAGTCGCTAAAAGACTAGATGCTCTATCCTTGTCAATGACTGCGGCAATGCCTTCAAGGTCACCAGCTTCGTTTGCGACTACGGGAATTCCACCTCCTCCAACAGCATAGACAATAATGTCATCGTTGAGTAGTGCCTTGATTGCTGGAAGTTCTACAATCTCAATGGGAATCGGTGAGGCTACAACTCGCCTCCATCCTCTTCCGGAGTCTTCCTTCATTTGCCAACCCTCTTCTTCCATTTTTTTCTTGGCGTCTTTTTCATCCATAAACGAGCCAATGGGTTTAGCTGGATTCTCAAATGCTGGATCGTCCTTTGAAACTCTAACCTGGGTCACCAAAGATGCTACATGTCTGTTCATGTTTCGTTTGTGAAATTCGTTGTAAAGAGATCTTTGAATCATGTACCCTATTGCTCCCTGAGTGTCTGCGCCACAGTAGTCAAGTGGCACTGGGTGGAGTTCATGTTCTGCAAGTTCAGACCTTCTCAAGATGAATCCGACTTGAGGCCCGTTTCCTGACGTGATTACGACATTCCATCCTTGTTGGATCATATCTGCAATATGCTTGCATGTTTCAGCAGTAGCAGCATACTGATCTGGTACACTCTTGTGTTCTTTATCTTTGATTAGTGAATTTCCACCAATTGCGATTACAGCTGTCTTTGCCATTGAAATCAACTCTCTTGAACAGAGGTCAATTTGGGGACACCAATCCTAATTAAGGCTGACGACACAGTGTTTTCTTGCATTGCACTACGAAAAGGAGAACCGATTGATGCCAACTAAAGTTAATCGTCAGTGGCGCCTGGCTTCACGTCCGGAAGGTCATATCAAACCAACTAACTTTGCATGGAAGGAGGGGTCTGTACCAACTCCCAGAGATGGTGAATTTCTTGTACGCAATATATACCTCTCGCTTGACCCAGCTGCATGGGGGTGGATGCAGGAATGGATTTCCTACGTGCCAGCATTGGCCCTTGGTGACGTCATGCACGGAATCACCTTGGGTGTTGTTGAACAATCGCTTAATGCCAAATTCCAACTAGGTGATCTTGTATATGGGATGCTAGGGTGGCAGGATTATGCTGTTACTGATGGGAAGGGACTGATGAGATTGCCAAAAACTTCCTCAATTCAGCTTCCCGCGTTTTTAAGCATCTTTGGTCTTACAGGACTTACTGCTTATTTCGGGCTGCTGGATATTGGGAAACCTAAGGCAGGGGAAACATTGGTAGTCTCAGCTGCAGCAGGGGCTGTAGGGTCAATTGTTGGCCAAATTGGGAAAATAAAGGGGTGTCGTGTGATTGGTGCAGCAGGAACCGATGAAAAATGTCAATGGCTTACCGAAGAGCTTGGTTTTGACGCAGCCATTAACTACAAGACTGAATCACTTTATAAAAGTCTGTCAAAGCACTGCCCCGACGGAATTGATATCTATTTTGAAAATGTTGGTGGAGCACTCTTTAAGTCTGTCTTGAATCTCATTAACGTCCGAGCCCGGATAGTCCTTTGTGGATTAATCTCCCAGTACAATGTTACGGGCTCAGGTCCGAGTCTTGCCAGCATCATCACCAACCGAGCTCGTATAGAAGGATTCATTGTCACCGATTACTTTAATCGCGCTAAAGAGGCCATTGCAGATCTTCAGACATGGATTAAGGAGGGACGTATACAGTATCGGGTTGACATAGTTGATGGTCTGGAGAACGCTCCCACAGCGATTGGCAAACTCTTTGATGGATCAAATAAAGGAAAACTCATGGTGAAAGTTTCAGAGGAACCCTTCTAGTCGCATTCTGTCTAGGATTCTTCTCTCTCACGAAGCCACTCATCAAGATAAGCTGTTTCAAGCTCATCTGCTTCTGAGATTTCCTTTCCAGTCATTCCATCTATCAGTGTCTTTGTTCTGAGGAGTATCTTCGCATCTTTACTCAGTAGACCTTCAACATATTCCATGGTACTTTTCGATAGTTCATCAGGTTTCACAAGCATATCAGCTAGTCCAATTTGAAGTGCTTCTCTTGCTGAAACCTTCCTACTAGTCATTACGATATCTTTTGTACGAGCTGGACCTACTAGATGCAAGAGATTAGATGCAGCGCCCGCTCCAGGAAAAATTCCCATGTCCACTTCAGGCAATCTGAATATTGCATTCTCTGAGAATATTCGAAAATCACAAGCGAGCAATACCATAGCACCAAAACCGATTGCATATCCGTTTACTGATGCAATGGTCAGACACGTTCTATTTTCTCGAATCAATCGCATTGTACGTTCAAGTAGTTTGAAGAAATCAGTTACTTCGTCTGCAGAAAGACTCGTTACCATTTCAATATCAAAACCTGCACTAAACGCCTTATCACCTTCGCCTGTGAAAATGATCGCTCTGATGTGTGGATTATTAGCGACTTGTGAAACCTGTTCATTGAAATCAACAAGCATATCTCTAGTGACTGCGTTCAACTTGTCAGGACGTGATATTGTAATTATTGCATAGGCATCTTCAATGCTGACCTTGATTTCTCCGTTCATTAACAAACACCCTACTTAGGAGTTCAAGGTGTACACTAATCCCGAATAAATCCTTCCGCTGGTGTTGTGTAACTAATAACTCTTCTACTTAGTACTGCAAGCATCGCAGGAATCCTTTACATGGGCACAAAACTCTCTATGAATGTCGCACATCACGCCATCATCCCTCATGGCTCTGATGATACGGTTGATTTCACTCGTCATTTCTTCAAAGATATCCTCATCGTCCTTCATTCTTGCTTTCTCATATTCTGCAATCATAATGTCTGCTGATTTGTCGATTTCTTTCAAAATGGATTCTGGAAGATTAACTTGATCCCCTCTCGACCTCTGTCCCTTCTTCTTCAGCAAGTACTGTGTGATTGCTGGTTCAGTAACGCCGAGCATCCTTGCAATCTCTTTCTGAGTGATCTTGTGGTCCGCCATTTTACCATCCTCGTCTGCACGAGAAACGAGCTTGGTCTTCATCACCTTAGCAAGTTCTCTTCTGATTGCAGGAAGAACATACCATACCTCCACTTCCTGAGGCATCATCCAAGTTCTTCGTTTGACTTGTTTTTCCCTACTGGAGTCACTAGCAGACATCTTTCTCCTCCTGTTTGTTCACAATAGTGAATATTTCTTTATCCTATCACCTAATAAGCATGATGGCTTTGTCGAATTTTTGTAAATTTCAAGGGGCCAAGCTTAAGAAAGAGAAACGTACTTGGTATCTTGTGTTTCAAAATGAATGTGAGTCCTCTCGATGAAGCTGCAGGTTTTATAATGAAAACAGACTATCTTGTAGCACTAACTGGTGCAGGTATCTCCAAGGAATCCAATATACCCACATTCAGGGGTGAGGATGGATTATGGCGTAACTATGATGCTATGGAGCTTGCAACACCCAATGCTTTCGAGCGAAATCCATCTCTTGTTTGGGAGTGGTATAGTTGGCGACAAGGATTGATTGGTGAATGCACACCCAATCCAGCACATTATACGCTAGTGAGTTGGGAGAAGAGAGGTATCCTCAAAGCACTAATCACACAGAATGTAGATGGCCTTCATAATCGGGCTGGGTCAGTAAATGTCCATGCGGTTCATGGTAATCTATGGGCTCTCAAATGTACTTCATGTGAATATCGGAGTCGACTGAGTAAGCCTGCTTCTGGAATTCCATTATGTCCACAATGCAACAATCATCTACGACCTGATGTTGTGTGGTTTGGAGAGTCTTTAGACCCAGTTATAATGAGTCAAGTTTACACCGAACTAGAACGTGCAGACACTTGCATTATCATAGGAACTTCAGCTCTTGTGCAACCTGCGGCATCGTTCCCTCTTATTGTAAAAAAGCGGGGTGGGAAAATCATTGAGATCAATGTAGAGCATACTACGTTAACAGGACTAGTAGACATTCATATATCAGGAAAAGCCGGAGAGATACTACCTGCGCTCGATGAGCTCTTGAGTTAGTCAAACATCTCAATTATAATTTTGATTTACGATGATACGCAGCTAGACTCTTAGCACGTTGCGCATCATTTGTTGAACCAAGGCGATGAAACGATTTTGCTAGCTCCTCAAGAATTTCTGGATCTTTTGGATTAATATTGAGTAGTTTGTTGTAGATTCGGAGTGCATGATTTTCATTACCCCTGTATTCCATACACCGACCGAGGTAGAACATTGCATAGATGTGGTCAGGATTAATTCTCAATGCTCTGAGGAAACTACTTGCTGCTTCTTGGTACAAGCTTCTAAAGAAGTCTGCTTCTCCAAGTTTTACCCACACCTCGGGATTCTGCGGGTTAAGGTCCTTAGCCATCTTCAGAGCATCTACTGATTCGACCCACCTTTCTGACTCCTGGAGACATATCCCTAGTTGAAACCATGCTTCAGGGTTTTCAGGTATATACTTCACAGCTAACACCAATGAGTCCTCGGCTTTATCATAAGCATTCCTTCTCATCAATAGAGAACCAACTCTAAGTAATGCATCACCATTCTCAGGATTTAGAGTCAGACCCCTCATGTATGCTACTTCAGCTTTATCGAATTCTTTCGCGTTCAGGTGATCCCTTCCTAGACTGAACCAAACTTCCGCTGACCTAGAATCATCTATACTAACCTCCTGTAAGGTGGGTGTTTCTTCCATGACTTTCAATGTGACTTCTTCGTCAGCAATCCCCTCATCATGGTCTACAATGATTGTAGGATCAGAAGTTTCTTCTTGAATTGCTCCAATCTTGTCTAGTTTTTCATTGCTGGATTCACTCAACTTAGTGAGTGTTATACCCCACTCCGTGGTGTTTGAAATCTCAAACCTAACTCTTCTCGGACTCTTCCAATCTTCTCCCTTCTGGATTGCATGGGCGAACATTATACTTCTAAGCTTGGGCCAGGTCATTTTCAGGTCCTTACATTGACCTAGCGCCATCTTACCGGCTTTCTCAGCATCAGTTTCTCGCCCCTGAGAAAGAAGTACTGCACTCAGAATCGCCCACGCGATTGGATACTCTTCTTGTTCGTTAATTGCAATCTTGAGCGCTCTCTCTGCTTCTACAGGCTTTCCTGTGGTTGCAAGTGAGCAACCCATGTTGAACCAGTCAGTTGGTGTGTCATCTGTTGGCAATGCCTCGTTTCCTTCTTGGCCATTACGATTCTCTGGTTCCACTATCTCCTACACCTATTTGCTCTGATTATATTTCACCTGAACGAATATTACTTTTGGTAGAGATGATAAGATAGAGATAAATGAGGGGACATCTGAGGACTGGTCCGAGGCGAGTCCGAGTGAAGGTCCTAGTTACAGGAGCATCTGGTTTCATTGGAGGAAGACTAATTCCAAAGCTTTTGGAAGCAGGTCATGAGGTCGTAGCTCTCATAAGGTCAACTAGTAACACAGAAGGTTTACCGAAGACCATTGAGATTCGAGAAGCGGATTTGTTTGACATCCCAAGTCTTAATGCTGCTGTCCAAGGAGTGAATGTTGTAATCCACCTCGCTGCATACTTCGATTTCTATCCTAGCGATGAAGATTTGATGTTCAAGGTGAATGTGGAAGGTACCACGAACTTGATGAACGCATGTGTAGGAACTGAAGTCGAGAGATTCATTTACTGTTCCACAACTGAAACTATTGGTTCAGTCAGATTCCCTCCTGGAACTGAAGATACAGAACTAAGACCTGATTTCAGTTATGGAGAAAGCAAGATACTTTCTGAGAATTCAATTCGTGAGATCACTGAGGATACGGGGTTGGCACATATCATTCTTCGCCCATCTGGCGTGACGGGTGAAGGTGACCTTTACATCATATATGAGGTTGCTAAAGAATTGTATAATGGAAAGGTCTTTGCACTACCCCGCAATATGAGTTCTCAAATCATGTTTATCCACGTTGATGATGTGGTTGCTGCGTTTGTTGCTGCACTAACACCTATGTCTGCTCTAAATAACACGATTATTCTCTGTCCCGATGAAGCCGTTAGTTGGGAGGAGTTTGTAGATGTCGTGACTGAACGATTAGGTGTGAAACCTCCACGACTTCGTGTCCCTGGTATTTTGGCTAAATTTGGGATGGTTCTGATGAGTCCATTCAAGAATCGGAAAAAGATGACTTTCTTTTGGCATGGAAAATCCGTAGATATGATACTGTCGAATCATGTGTATTCAAACGAGAAAGCAAAACGTTTGCTTGGATGGGCGCCTCAAATCAGTATGGTCGAGGCATTCCAAAGAGCGATTGACTGGTATTTCGAAAATGGTCTTCTTGAAAGGAGGTCGTAGCTATGGATGCAGCTCTAGGTTTCATTCTAATTATTCTCCCTATCATATTAGCACTTGTTCTTCTAGTCTTCTTGAAAAAAGCGGCAGATACTACTGGAGTTGTAGTTTGGCTTACTACGGTGATCATCGCTATCATTGCTTTTCAGACAGATATTGGCGTTGCACTAACGGCAAGCTTGATTGGGGTCGTTCGATCATTTCCTATTTCTTTGATGGTTGCAACCTCAATTCTAATGATGACCTATATGCAAGAAACTGGGGCTCTCCAACGACTGATTGTCTTCTTCAAGACTCTTGGAGGTGGCAGTCGTCCTATGCAAATTCTATTAATTAGCTTCGGACTCGGATTATTCTTGGTGGGAATTGGAGCGACTCCCGTGTCAATGTTACCACCTGTCATGTTGGCTCTTGGCTTTTCTCCATTGGTTGCTGTTGCCTTACCCTCAATTGGTTACGACCCACTTACTACATTTGCCTTGCTTGGAGTGCCTGCTCAGGTTTTTACTGATGTGTATTCAAGCGTTTCAGGTACCCCAATAGATCTTTGGTTCGCTGGTTCAGTGTTTGCTTCTTTCATGCCTGTTGTATCAATAGGAATAGCAATTTCGATGTTATGGATTGCGGGTGGAAAGAAGTTGTTGTTAAATAAAGAAGGAATTCTTCTTGCCTTTCTAGCAGGATTGACCGCTGGGATTACAGCAATCATCTGCAATCTAGAAATGGTCAATCTAACTCGACTTACTAATGTTATAGCAGGTACCGCTGTTCTTGGAGTTTTGTTTGCGTACAACAAACTATCCAAGAAGCCATTCATGGATAGACAACAGATTGATGACAAAGATAGAGAAACTGAAAGAACAATGAGTCTTAAGCGTGCAAGCATTCCGTGGGTTATACTCGTATTTCTCTCACTTCTTACTACTCTGATTGACCCTATCAGGAATCTTCTCGTAGTCCAACTTGATTTTGTTGTCAATTTCGTTCAGTATCAGGGTGCTGACCTAGCCGTTCGTGATCTAAGTATTAGTACGAAATTTCTTTGGCAAGCATATACCCTCATGTTGATTGCAACATTGGTTTCTATGCCTTTCTTCAAAAATGACAGAACAGTTCTGAGGAATACCTATAGAAAATTCATCAAGAGGGCACCACGTCCAGTTCTTGCAGCTGCCATCTTTTTCGCAATGGCTGAAGTTATGAATTTCAGTGGGTTTATACCTGATGCTGGTGGGATATGGATATTCCCGATAAATCCAACAAATAATATGATCTATCTACTCGCATCACTGACTTCCGCATCTCTTGGAGCAGCATATCCTCTGACTGCTGCATTTCTTGGTCTACTGGCTGGTTTCATATCAGGTTCCGAAACTTCTGCTATTGCAATGTTTACGAATTATCACTATCAAGCAAGTATAGCAATTGGAGCTAACTCGGTTGTTGTAGCTGCATCTAATGGGATAGGTGGTGGATTAGCAAGCGTCCTAAGTCCAGCCAAGATACAAAATGCAGCAGCTGTAATTGACGAGATTGGCATTGAGGGCGATGTGATTCGGTATGGTTTAGTTGTAGCTTTGATGATGACATTCGCTACAGCCCTGATGACATTGTTGTGGGCCTTCCCTCTTAGCATTCTTACAATTGGGGTTGTGATTGGTCTTGTAATTGGAGTGGGTCTGATTGGAGGTTTTATCTATTGGTTAAAAAGTCCCAGAGAAACAAAAGCTTCTATAGTTCATCAATCTTAGCAGCTAAAATGAAATCATTCTCGAACAGACCCTTGATGGCATGAGTCCAAAGTGTGAGAGTGACTTTATTCCATTGAATGAAGATGTCTGGATGATGACCTTCCTCCTCTGCGATTTCAGCTACTTTGTTTACAAAATTCATTGCTTCTTTGAAGTCCTTGAATTTGAAGAGCCTCTCTATTTTATCAATATCCCCCGTTGACTTAGTCCAGTCTGGTACAACATCCAGCATTAATTTGATCTTCCCGCTTTCCATTGGAGGTACACCGCCTCTGCAGGGAACACATTTGAGTGAAGCAAGTTCTTTCCTTGTCTTTGACACTATCTATATCCTCCAGTTTTCTACTGTATTCTATCCCTCAGCCAGAAAGCCGGCGTCAATCGATTTCCGTATGAGACTTTTAGCATAATCCCACAGATCTTCAGATCCTTTGGTAATATTCTTCTTACTCTCGATAATCTGTTTACTGGCAACACCGTGTTTCTTCCAGGACCAACCTTTGTTATTGTAGCTGAGGATTAGTGGCTGTAGCTTATCCAGCGCCGAAGCAAATCGAGCCTCAGGAGTTAACATAGACTCAAATTCCTCCCAAAGTGAAAGCAACTCCTTATTCTGGTCCTCTGGCAGAATTCCGAAGATGCGTGTCGCTGCTTCTCTCTCACGCTTCTCCTTATGCATATTGCCGGTGATGTCATAAGCAAAAGTGTCTCCAGCATCTATCTCGACTAAGTCATGAATCAGAAGCATCTTGACGACTTTTAGTAAATTGATGTCGACATTGTTTGCATACTCAGATAGGAGTATAGCCATGAGTGCTATGTGCCATGAGTGTTCAGTGTCATTCTCTTGGCGTGTCCCATCACATAGAGCTGACTGTCTTTCAATATGTTTTAACTTGTCAATCTCAACAATGAACTCTATTTGTTTGGAGAATCGTTCCTTCTTTTCCAATACATTGCCTCCGTGACTACTTCTTCCTTTAACTCGAACATGTTAAATCCTTGGCTGTCTTTACAGTCATTATTGTACCAACTGCTACCGAAGCAATACCCCTCGTTCTGATTTTTCTTGTTCTATCAGCAGTATGGTATCTACTGATAGTGCTTTTAGCACTGAGAGATTGGAGGAAATCGAGATAGACCAAAAACGTCTACATCAGATCTGAGATCTCACTGAGGATTGTTTCATACCTCTCATTTGCAGCCAGTAACCAGCGGTAAGTGACCCCGCAAGCAAAGTCTTCATTGTATAAGTCAAGTAAGATTCTTTGGGCATACTCTTTGGTGAAGCTCTCATTGACATATGAGATTGGACCAACTATTGTGAGAGGCTTACCAAGATTTTCTGTGAAATAGTTGAATTGAATTCCATTTATCGAGCCATTCTCATAGGCTCTAAATGTATTCTGCCAGCAATTGGATAGATTACTATGAGGCAATAATGAAGTAGTATCCATGTAGATCCCAAGTGCGATATCTTCACTTGAATAGGAGATTGCTACACCAGCACCTTCACTATTGGCAATCCAATTAAACTCTGAGTAGATGCTCGGGTCAGCAACTATAGTATCAAATGCCTTGCGACTTACAGGCAAAAACCCGCTATCATTATCTAGCCATATTGCTTGACCTTCAGAAGAGAGCAGATATTCAATGAACCCATCCGGTTGAGATTCAAGATATGTTTCATTGGTTATAGCAACTACGCAAGGATCTACAACAACCATGTTTTCTAGATGAATCCTACTGATGGTATCTGGAAATGAAATCCATGGTTGACCATCGAACATGGTTAGAGTAATTCCTATCTCCCCATCAAGGAGCGCTTCGAGAGCATCACCATCCCGGTCATACAGATTTGAATTAGCATAGAGAATTGTAAGATTCTGAATCCCATTTTCCC
>CAZPWM010000026.1:0-37030 GCA_964590575.1 uncultured archaeon | reverse complement strand
TGAAAGGTGGTTTTGAAGAAGCTCTCCTTAGCTCCTTCATTTCAGCTATCTCACAATTCAGATCTGAGTTTTCCATGGAAGAAACTACTTGGACAGCAATACCAATTACTGAGGTCATAACTGCGGTTCAGACAGAGGCTCTCATCTGTGCTATTATAACAGTTGAATCAGCTTCAGCAAGGCAAAAGACACAGCTAGAAACCTTCGGCAGGGAAGTAGGGGGTCTCTATGATCACGAGGATGACACAATGCGAACAATGGTCAGATCTCCAACCCTTAATGATACCTTTGATGACATCTTTGAAAGTTACTTTGATGGACAATTGATGAAACGATATGTCGGTGTGAACAAGAGTTTACCAAAACACCTCCACGCTGTATCAGCTGCAGTTGATGCGATGGAGATAGACCATGGCGTATCCGTTGAGGGTATTATCAAGTCAGCCAGTATACTAGGCTACGGTGAGAGAAGGGCATATAGTGATGTGCTAGAGGCTGTCGATAATGGGTACCTAATCGCAGCAGAGAAGAAACTTCCTTCCCCAGTTAAACCTAAGGATTAAACGCTTTGTCATATGATTTGGGATGGATTTCATTTATCAGGAATTCTATTCTTCGAAGCTTAGGTAGAATAGTAGATGGAAGAAATTATCATAAGGTATTGGAGTCCACATGGAAGGCAAGAAGAAAGAAAATTTCTGTGCGACGACAATAATATTGACCTGACAATGCGAGCTGCAATTAAGGTGGATCTTTCACATCTGCGAAAGTGTAACCGGCTCTTGACCTTAAACTTGGCTAATAACATGCTCGAAGAACTTGATCTCTCTCCACTCTCTGAAAACAATACAATAGTCGAACTCCGTGTTGAGAACAATCATTTACGAACGCTGGATCTATGGCCATTATGCAGTTGTAGTGCACTGTTTCGAGTAAATCTTACACAAAACCGTATCCAATCTCTTGATCTCACACCAGTTTTTGCGAGCTCACACGTTTTACTCGATTCATCAGTTGTGATTTATTCTGACAATCTGCTTCGCTATCTACTCACTAACAACCAGCTCGCTGAGAGATTCTTGCTGGTTCGACCTGATAGAGCACCATGGACATCACCTCCAGTTCTGATGTGGGTTTCATATGAGACCTTAGCAAAGAAAATGGAGTGGTCGGAGATTCGGGAAAGGATTTTGACGGTCTTGAATCAAATTACAGAAAACGATTGGTATGCAATACAACGGGGTTTCTTAATTGGTTTTGGAATGGAGGAGCTTGCTGGATATGATGGCAATCCTGCAAAATTACTTGAAAACACTAATGATTCAATTGATTATGAAACAGCTAGAGAAATAATCTATGACAATGCTGTAGAACTTCTTGATGAACAGATTTCCAATGGAGGACCAACACTTTTTCTGGACATAGAGGTAATGAAGGAAACGCGAGCCTCAAAGCTTATAGCTAAGATAGCAGAGGCTAGAAAACTGGAAATCGAAAATACTACAATTCTCACTAGGGGTAGTACTTCCTTAATGAATGCTCTATGGCTGACTCATTATGGCTACAAGATTCTTGAAGTATTGGGTATTGGGATTAGACATTTTGGGGTCGAACTTGAAAAGGTAAAACAAAGTCTCGAAGACCTTGGATTCTCAATTAATACCTGTGAGGTCGAATCACTTGAAACTGATGAAATTAAAGAGCCAATGGTTGTTTCTCAAAGCATGAAACACTTTGTCTTCAATCTGATAGAGAGAGCATACCTATGAGAATTTGATATTCTTACCTTTTTCGTAAGACTCAATTAGCTTGGTAAGAGTCTTTCTAACTCCGGTGAATCTAACCTTGACAACAACAAGACGTCGTTACTATTTTGATGAACCGCTTGTTCGAGCTAAGGTCAGTAGAATCCGATTTCCTAAATCCTGTCCAGTTTGTGGGCACCCTACTTCAAAAACCGCGCGTATCACGATCAATCCTAGAAGAAAAGTTTGGCTACAACCCGGTTGGGATCATGGGTTTAATCCTTGGGGAAAGAACCAATTAGCTGATACAGAATCAAAGAGTTTCTTAGTGGAAGTCTGTGAGGATCATTCGGTCGCAGATAATGCTGAAATGAGAGCGCGTGGCCTTGCTACTCTTGTCGCATCGATTGTAGTTGCCTTCTCGGTGCTTGCGCTGATTTTTACGGGGGCTGATTATTGGGCTGGAAGACCAGTGAGCCCGTGGGTTTATTCATACCTGCTTGTCCTACTTCTCTCGGGATTATTTGTTTATGTTGCCTTCTGTCCATCTGCCCTAGAGGATTCCATAAGAATCATCGGTTTTGATTTTGAGCTACAATATGTCTGGTTAGCAATGAGGAACCCAATATATAGGGAGACTTTTGTAAATGAAAATCCAGTTGATGCAGAACTAGTCAAATGGATTGTCAAAGCATAGAACTAGGAGTTTCTTCGTTCTCTGGTTTCATAGTAGTCACAAACTCGAACCAATGCACTTACTGCTTCGTTGATGTTCCGAAAAACTGGAAGTCGACCGCCAACAAATGCACTCCATGCGTCAGCCCTTGGTAGTGTATACGCCACTTCGGGGATTGCTACAAGAACTGGCTTGCCTTCCTTTTCTACAACCTGTTTGGCTGCTTCAGCCATTGCTTTCCAGTAGTCTAGTAGAACATCTGTGGCTCCCATGATGGAAGCCGCTTGGTACATGTTATGAACATCCGCGCTGAGAATCAATGAATCAAACCTGGTTTCTTCTCCAACGATTCTAATCACTTCTGATGTTGTCTGATCTTGGTAGTAATCTGCAGCGAGGTCTATTGGATTTCCTAAACCTGTTCCCACATCCAAGATCAATGGGTCCAATTTCTTGATTGTTTCCTCAGAAGTATTTGGAACCGTGAGACCCTTCTCTATACATAGGTCTGTATAGATGACACTTGTTCCACCACTAATTGCCACAATTCCCACGTTTCTTGATTTAGGTTTTGGACTCAATGAGAAGATGCTTAAAGTTGCCACCAGGTCTTCAATCGTGTTAACTGTTGGAACATTAGCTTGACTAAAAGCTGCACTCCAGATCTCTCTGTTTCCTGCAAGGGCTCCTGTATGAGACGCCGCTGCACGAGAACCTTCAGATGACCGACCGCCCTTTAGAACTACTAGCGGTTTCTCACGTGCTATTCGCGTCATAGAATCAAGAATCTGCTTACCATTCTTGGCACCCTCAATATATGCTCCAATTACCGAAGTTTCGTCATCATCTTGGAAGTAATCCAGAAGCTCTTGCGGGGTAATGTCAACTTGGTTTCCGAAGCTGAAGACTTTACTGAAACCTACTCCCGCCTCAACACCTGCAGTGTAGCTAGTTATTGCTACACCACCTGATTGTGAGAGAAATCCCACATTTCCAGAGAGTCTCTTTACAGTTGGCATGAATGAGAATCCTATTTTCGGATACATCAACCCCATACAATTAGGTCCAAATGCTCTCATTCCAGTTTCTTCAAGTATCTTGAGAACCTCATTCTCTCGTTGCCTGCCTTCTTCAGTCCCGAGTTCAGAAAACCCGCTTGTGAATATTGTGACACCTTTCGCACCTTGCTTATGACACTCTCTCAAGGTTTGGGGTACTGCTCTATATGGAACTCTGATTATGGCATAATCAATCTTCTCGGGGATGTCTTCAATACTCGTCAGTATTTTGTGGTTCAAGACTTCTCCTTCACGTTTGGAAACAAGCCACACTCTGAGGTCATGCTCCCATTGCAACATTGAATGTGCCCAGTAGTAGCCCATACTTTGGGAAACTCCAATTATGGCCACTGATTTGATATCGAGGATTTCAGAAATCGAAAGCTTCTTTGTCTGGGTCATTTAGGTGTCTCCGGTGAGGGTCGAGGGAATTCACCTTCGATTTAAGAGTACCTGATAGACACTAAATAGTTGAGATATTAGAACGAATATTGGTGAGGAGGATGCGCCGGCAGAATCTGGGGGATCGATGCATCTCTGCGCTAGCCTGCGGAAACGAGCGCGACAACCCGAGAGGGTATAGCGAGGATTACCGATGGAATTTATCTTAACCGACGCACAGCTAAATCAGATTCATAGTTCTTAATATAATATACGTGTATATATTCGTATCACCTGAAGACATTGTCCTCGCGGGTACTTGAACCATTTTGTTAATATGGTCAAGTTCTAGAATGTAGGATATGCGTCGCACTCTTGTTCTTGTCATTACTATCTTCTTTCTAGTAACAATCCCGTACAGTTATGAGACCACCTCGACGCAGACCATTGAAACTACGACCCTCAGCCAAGGTCTTGTACCTATTGTCAGGGATTGGACTGCAAACATCGTTATAGTAGGGTATGACCCTGCGTATATTGATGAAACCATTCTTTTACAGGGGATGCCTACGGTTCGAGATTACTATCCTGAGGATCTTCACATCACTTACAACATAGATTACACTATTGCATATGCAGATTCAACATACGTCGATGACCTTCGACAGGAGATGCTTGACAACTCAATCAATGGAACTGATACTGGAACCAGACTTAACGAGAGTGCATTGTCGTATCAGAAAATCAATTTAGATGAACCACAGAGAATATTCTATCCTCGGAGCGGTCGCGTGATTGATGGATATGCTATTGAGGATTGGCTTGAAGAAAATCCATACATGATCCCACCCACCTTAGGATACACGCTCTACTTGGTAAATTTCTCAGAGTTTGATAGTGAAGACCATAGCCTTGAACATTGGTATGATTACCATCCAATTGATCCTGACACAGGCGAGAAACAGGATTGGTTCAGACTCGAATGGGATAACTCAATGAATCCCAATGTCACAATGGACTACCCATTCTTTGGTGGACGATACAACACATTCGTTGTTGATCCAAGCGCTCATCAGTGGTACTTGAAATGGTGCCGAATTTGGTGGAGTGAGGATATCTTCACAGAGTATGATTTCTGGACTCAAGATTTGGAAGACAAAGTTGGGTTTCTGAATCTCGCAATTCCTGCTGATGTTGACGCGCTCAATGTTTACTTGAGAGAATGTATCTGGGATCCAATCAATCTACTGTTCTTCCCATATCAACATCAACCTGCGTCTTATGTAGAATCAGGAACCCTGAAAGCCTTAGTTTTCGCAATGGATGTTGCTACTGGGACCTCGGTTGAGAGTCTTGAATGGGTGACAGATGCGGAGATGCAGAAGGCTCACCTTGAAGAACTGTATCCATTCATACCATGGACAGTGGATGTTGAGTATCTCGATTTTCGCAATGAACCTGATTGGGAGTCACTCTTCTGGACTTACGCATCTATTGATTCAAATGGAACGACCATTGCTGATGGATACAACATGTTCTACGTGATTCGAAGCTTGATGCGTCCTTCTTATGTGGCTGATGACGATAACATCAATGTTTTCGGAGTTGTATTCATCAAGAAGCAAATGGAGATGCATGCCGATAATAGGACATATACTGGTTTAGGGGGTGGAGGACAGACGGTCATCTGGAAATCATGGGAGAGATACTACCGTCCAGATGGCATCACTCCGAAGGATGGAATCTCGTCTATTCAACTTCATGAGACCATGCACGCTATTGGATTTCACCACACTTGGCAGCATGAGCATTATTCAAGCGACTTTTCATTCGGGCCCATGGGTTACTTTGCCTTTCACAATGGTACATCTACTTTTGATAAGAACTGGGTGCAGGGAACATACTTAGATCAAATGGAGTCAGAGCTCTGGATTAACTTTCTTGAAGAACAGGGAAAACTCGGAGTAGCCGAGCGGCCAGAAACATACGTTGCAGAACAAGCTGCTAGTGATGCATTTGATAAAGCAATAGAACTCTACAATGTAATGGACTGGCTTGGAGCATATGATGCACTAGAAGATGCCAGAGACTGGACTAAGCGAATGTTGTATTCAACTCTCGATGATACTCCTCCTGCTATCGATGCTTGGGGTACAGAACCATTAGAAATTGGATCAGACAATTTCACCTACTGGGCGCATGTTACGGACAATTTGGCTGGAGTGGAGAATGTAACTCTTTATGTCCAGATTGATCAAAGTGGCATCTATGAACTTCCAATGTCATATGACGGAAATAATTGGTTCATTTTGGTGCCTGCTGCTAGCTACACATTGAATCTTACAATGTGGGTGATTGCATGGGATTGGGGAATGAACATGGTCGAGGGTGGAAAAATTACTGCCCTCGTCAATACGGAACCCCCTCCTTTTACTCCAGATTTTATCATGACTCTAACGATTATGGCTTGTGTTGCAGCTGTTGTCATTGTAGTGGGCGTCTTAGTGATACGCCGGAGAGAGTGATTACTCGAAGCAGAGATCTTGAGTTCAAATTACATGATATGAGGGCATATTCATTTAACTCTCGAAAAATCGAAAGGCTCGTCGATTTCTATAACACACATCTATTCATATAGAGGTAAGACACTTTTGAACCATCCAGTCGACTTAGTCGTATACATGCCCATTGAGGAGACCATTCGATGAAGCTAAAGAAGATGATAGGTTTGCTTATTGTGTTTCTGCCCTTATTTTTAGGTATACTTATCATACCTGAAAATCCATTGGCATTTACACAAGAATCTGCGGATAGCAAAACTGTCGAGCTCTCAAACGGAGAGGTCATTCAGATTGCTCCGGATGAAGTGATCACAGAATATGCTCTTTCTGATATACCAACTCAACAGTCAGGAACAGGTGATCCGTTGTTGGCTGATGAATCAGGAATCCGCATTGATACATTCACTGACAAACAGATGGATTATGTATCCGCAAGTCAGACTACAACAACAGCTGACCTATCCGTACCACTGGGCAGTGGTTGGGAAGGTTACGATGTGTACACCAATATCACAAGTGTCACTGAGAATAGAAACTGGATAGAAAATCCCGGACTGGATGATAGCACTAACTGGACTTTTCTATCCCACGATGAACCTTCAATCTTTGGGAGTGGTCCGACCTATGATAATGCTTTCACATCAGAATGGCAAGCTAACAGTCATGGAGCAGGAAATGGTGCAGCTTATTTTGATATGACTGGATACTATCATGATGAGGGTGGAGGACTACGTGGTTGGTGGTACGAAGTTGGGGATAAATCATACATGGTTCAGAACCTTTCCATTAATCGAGGTGACGTATCTTCAATTGGCATTTCATTGGATTATTGGGGTGATGTTGCATGGGGCATTATGACTGGATTCTTTGAGCTCTTTGTTTCAATTGGTGACCCAGATAATGGCGGAACCTATCTTTGGCACCTGCCATATGACGCTTTTGAAGATGATCTGACTTGGTACTCAACCGGGTATATTGAGATTGATACTTCTTTCTTAACATTACCCAATGTTTCAATTTGGGCTGGACTTAGAACCACTGCTCTTGAGTGGTGGAGACCAGATATTATACCAAAAGGAAGATTAGACAATGTTGTAGTTTACGTGACTGCTAAGGCAACACCTGAAGATGTCAATCTTCAAATGAATGGAGTTGATGTTGACAATGTCCTTCAGGGTTCCATTCCAGTTTTTGGTCTAGGAACCGCAAGATACACTCCCGTCACTCCATGGACTCAAGGACTTGCTTGGGCAAACTTTTCTTGGACTCCAACTCCAAATCCTCCAGATCCAGATTTAGATATTTTTGTGAATTTTGATGTTGATGTCTGGGTGTTTGCCAGGAAGTTACAGACACCTACGATTAATGATACTGAACTCATTACGTTAGGAGACAATTATGTTGTGAGTAACGCGACGGAAGTGAGTTGGGAAACGAATTATTATGTTTCTGTGCCAAGTGGTTATAGTGACTTCTTCTTCTTCAATGTCACCTTGCCATTGAATCGGGATATTACGTTCGTTTCGGAACCATTCCATAGGTATACGAACCTAACTAGCAATTGGGCTTTGGGAAACCCTGGTGATGGCGTGGTCAATGTATCCGTCTATGAAATTGGATTATCTGATCCGAATGGTTTCTGGATGATACGAGGGACTTCACCCAATATGGTCACCAATCTTCAAGTATGGGATGACGGTATTGGACAGTGGGTACAAACCAAGACTTTCAGAGCAAATGAAGACACTAGGTTCCGCGCAGTGCTTCCTACAGGTTATCAAGGTGACCAAGTTAATTTCACTATTTATGATTCAGATGGTCTAATATGGGATACACTAACTGTGGTTGTGGATTCGAGTGGATATGCAATCACCTCATATGTTAATTTAGATGCTGTTTCAGCAGGAGTTGGAAACTGGGAAGTACATGTGTCTGTTGATGATTCTGCTTCTGGTAGTGAAGTCCACAATATTGGATATTTCGCACGAAGTTTCGATATCGACCACTCAACCCAAATGACAGTCAAATATCCGATTTCAGGTCAAACCACATGGAGCTACAATGTTACATTTGGTGAAATTGTCTTCCTTCAGTTTCGTGTTAATGACACCGACAACGGTGCCCTTCTTCCTGCTGGTGTGATGACTTATTCTGGTGATTTTGGTTCAGGTACTGTGAATGATATGGGTACTGGTGAGTATAGTGTTACGCTCGATACGAGCATCCTTTCATCAAATGGCCAGTATGATGTTGACCTTGACTGGACTAAAGCAAACTACGATTCTCTCTTAGAAACGTTCACTGTGAACGTGATTTATGATACCGACTTGTATTCATCAGATGCACCTGGTATTAATGTTCCAAGCGGTTATGATGCAGACCTGCATGTCTATTTTGAGGATATGCTTGCTCAACCTGTGACAACTGCAAGTATCAGTTGCAACTGGTCTCAATCTTATAGTATTGTTGAGGAGTCTGCTGGTCATTATGTCTTAAGTCTAGATACAACAGGAGAATCCCTCGGGATATACCCTATACGGATTACATCCGCTAAGAATTACTTCGAATCACGATCGATTATTCTAACAGTAAATGTGCGTGAGCTTCATACATCTGCTATTCCATCGTCAAGCTTGCTTTCACTTCCAGTTGGATATACTACATCATTCAGGATTACATATCGAGACACAGATTTTCTTGCACCAATTACAGGAGCCGCGAGTGCAATCAGCTGCAATTGGTCTGATATTCACGAGAGTGGTGATCAGAATTACACAGTTACAGAAACTGCAACTCCCGGTGTTTATGAGGTTGTCATATATTCAATGGATGATGATATACTGGATTCCTACGATGTTGTCTTTATGGTTGAAAAATACGGAGCTCAGAATCAATCCTTTGTTGTCACTGTCGAGCTTCGAACACACCTAACTTCATTCTATCTCAATAATGCAGTTGACCCGACTCCGTATACTGGGAATATCACAGTGGGACTCGTTTACTACGATGTCGATGCAACAACTGGAATTGTTAATGGTACTACTCTGGGAGGATATGTGGAACTAATCATTACTAGTCCAACTTTGCCCTCACCCGCCTACTATGTGTTTAGTATATCTCCTGAGGGTCTCTATATCATCCACATTCCTGCAAATCAATGGGGTGACACAGGAATCATAGACCTTGATATAACAATGAACTGGGTTGGAGTGAATCTGAAATATTCCAACCTTTCGTTATCAACAACAGTGAGAATTACAGCAGCTCCATCTGACATCTATATCGGTGAAAGTCCAGTTAATACTGCTTTTGGCGAGGATGTTTCTTTCAGCATAATCTACTTTGATATTGGTGGTGATACTGGCATTGTTAATACCACCGGACCCTATGCTGGTAATCTCCACATTTACATTGATGTCCTTACCCCCGGTCAAACTTTAACTCAAGCTGATATGATAATTTTAGAAATCGATTTTGCTACTCGCCCTGGTGAATACAGAATTACATTTGACACTGATTTATTGACAGGTCTTGGTGAGTGTGAACTCCGGGTATGGTTGAACTGGTCTAGTGGACAATTACCATATTATAACAATAAAGTGATAGTTGTAACAGTCTATGCCAGCCAACGATTAACAACCGTAGATTGGAATCCACTCCCACTGACACCATATGATGAAACCGTCAATCTAACTTTGACTTATCGAGACTCATTGACGGGCTTACCAATTCAAAACAGCAGTCAACTCACAATCACAATCCCCGGTTATTCATTCAACATCTATTATGATGGTGATGCGACTGGACTCTTTATCATTGAAGTGGACACATTAGCATTCACACCAGGAAGCCACACTTTTACAATCAATGTTGAATGGGTAGGAGCTCCATTCCATCAGAACCGTACTGGTGTTCAGATTCGTATTAGTGTTAGGGAGCGTTACACATCACTCACTCATGGCACCTACTCACCTATGGAATTTGGTAGAACTTTGAATCTCAATTTCACATTCAGAGACCTAGACGACTACACCACTCTCAATATGGATGGTGGTACTCTCTCACTTGATGCGTGGTTAGAGTTTTACTACACAGTAGATGATATAGGGAATGGAACCTATACATTACATCTTGATACATCCGCCTTTGGATTAATAGGAACCTTCAATGTGAATGTTTCAATTCTTTACGGAGGAACTAGGTACTGCGCAGACGCCACTGACCTATTTTATCTCACACTTGTGGTAAGACGTACACAGCTGACTAGTGACTTACCAGATCTCGCACCTTTTCTGACTCAAGCAAATATTACAGTTTACTATACTGATGATAGTACTGGTTCAGGAATCTCTGGAGCGCAAGTAATTGCTTCATGTCCCGCAGCATCGACACCACTTCAACTTGGTGTGAACTATTGGGTTGATGATAACTTGGATGGATCATATACAGTGCATATCGATACTGTTGCTCTTGGTAACTTTGGACCATATTCAATAACCATTACAGTATCTTGGACTGCAGGTGAACCATTCTACCAAACAAGAATTCGCAACGTTGCTATTGAGGTCTCTCGTCGTCCTGCAAGTTTAACGGTAACAAAATCACCACTTAATACGCCCTTCCTAGCAAATGTGACCTTTGAAGTGTCAGTGACTGATGGTTTAACTGATACGGGAATTGCATTTGACAAATCTAATCTTATTCTCACTCATAATGGTGGGACAGTTATCACCAGTTCTCAGTATTCTATCACTGGTTCCAATGGTGTCTATACAATCTCAATTAGTTCATTGGTTCTTTCATCAGTACTTGTGGACGAATATCCGATCTTCGTGAAGTTTGTTTGGGGCGATGTATCACCGTACTTTTCTAACTCCACTACTTCAACTGAGGTCACAATTATAGGTAGATTCACTCAAGGAACTGTCTTACAGACACCACCGGGATACTACTACTTCAATATCAGTGCCCTACTTAGATTCAGTGATTACTTGACTGGTACTCCTGTATCAGGTGCTACACTGACCATTAAGTGTCTGAACACAACAAGTTTCACCCACTGGGAGATAGACAATCTTGATGGAACATATACCGCCCTGATCGATTCTAACACTCTAGCTGGACTAGGCCGTTTCTTCTTCGAAGCAAACTTCACTTGGACTGGTAGTCCTTACTATAGTAATGTCACTGGCTTAAGATTCAGTATCAACGTGAATCCTGTTTCTACGTCACTGAACTTTGTGCTACCTGGGAGTGTCACCTATTATCTTGGAGATGTTGTATATGCAAATATCACCTATACCGCAATAGCGTTTGGTACAGGAATCGCAGGTGCTACTATCACAACTGATTGGGAAACACTCTATGGAACAAACTATACGATTACAACAATAGCTCCTGGTATCTATCAAATGGCAATCAACACATCAGGTCTCGATGCACAATTGTATCGTTTCACTGTCAATGCTACTAAATCTCAATACTTGTCTCAATCAATATCTGCAGATATTCTTCTTGCAGCCATACCTGTTCAGATTGAACTTGTTTTCTCACCCCCGAATCCTGTTTGGGGAGATTTGGTTCAGATACAGGCTAATGTGACAAACCTTCTAACAGGACAGCCTGTTATCGGTGCATATGTCAATCTCACAATAGCTACGATTAGTTGTAATCTGACTTGGGTCATAGATGGATTATACAACTGCACTGTAGACACTTCATCTTTCAGTTCTGGAGAGTATACAATTACGGTGGAATCATCCCTAGTCAATTTTGAATCTCGAGTAAGAGATTTCCAAATCAGGATTGAAAAGATACCTGCTAAAATCACTGCTTCTCTTGATCCCCAAACAGCCGTCAATGGTCAAATTGTCACCATTGAGGTTGATTACCTCATATATTCCAGTAGCTTACCGATAGAAGATGTTGGGTATGTGACTTATAGTTGGGTGGGAGGAACAGGTGTTCTCTCTTGGTCTGCTGTTGATGGAAAATATATTGTTGACTTTCAAGTCAGCGGCGCATCGGTAGGATCTCATCAGATCCTAGTACAGGCCTCTTCTGCGAATTTCAAGAGTGTTAGTTATCAGCTGACTATTGAGATCACTGAGATTGCAACCCAATTGGTTCCAATATCTAGCAGTGTAGAAACAGTCAACTTCCGTGATTTTACAAACATAACAGTGTATTTGAATAATACCGATCTCAACTTGCCTGTTGATGGAGCAACAATCTCGTTTGGAGTTGGGCCTATCGTTGGAAATCTTACTGAGCTAGGAACACCTGGCTACTACAGTGCTTACATCAACACATCATATCTTAGTGTTCAAGAATGGACGGTTTCCATTTCCAGTGTGAAACCTGGGTTTGCGCCCTCCTCAATACAATTTACTCTGAGGATTGAAAACATAGAAACATCTATCGAGCTTTATAATACTCCCGCTACCTTAGCAGGAAACTATGGGGAGACTGTTACATTTTACTTCATATTCACCGACACACACGCAAGTGAAGGAATACCTGGTGCAATCACAAACTACACACTTGAACACGTACGAGGTTCACTTGTTGAACTTGGTAATGGTATGTACTCCTTGACTATTGACACTTCAGTAGTATCTGCTGGAGGTGTACCTCATGACATCACTGTTTCATTTCGAAAAGATAACTATGACTTTGCATACGGTCTTGTGAAACTCTTAGTCAATCCCATTCCAACTGAAATCATTGGTTCTCTTACAGCGGAATTTGCAGTATATGATAACTATAGTATTATATTTAGCTTCAATGACACTCTCAATAACGAATGGATCACAGACGCTTACGCAACAATTACTTGGGAATTTGGAACTGCAGTTTTAACAAACCTGAACAATGGATCCTACTTATTTGGTCCCAGCGAAGCTAACCTTCCAACCCCGCTACAAGATCGGGTTGTACCCTATATACTATCACTAGCTATTTCTCGTGGTAACTATTCTCGCAATGTTGTTTCTGTAACTCTGACAATACGAGAAATAGCAACAGAAGTGTACTGGGATCCTCTCCCGAGTATTATCCAAGTTGGAGACATAATCTTAGTTAACTTCACATATTGGGATACTGATCACAATGTTCCCATCCAAGATGCTGACCTTAATCCGTTCTCGACAAGCAGTTTTGCGACTGACCCGGGTTTGGTCCGAGAATTAAACCTTGACGTAGATTATGGTAACGGGACTTATACTTTGGCTTTCCGTGCTCCTAATCTTGCATTCTATACCCTTCAGATAGATGTTAGTAAGGTCGATTATGCTTTGTATTCTCTTTCTTTTGACATCTATACAGCTTTGAGCCCCGAACAAGAGGCTCTAGTGATGGGTTTCCAGTTTGGTACAATAGGAATTCTTGCAATTGCAGCTCTTGCTGCTCTTTACTTCCGAGTCCTTTCAGTTCCTCGTCTCTTGCGAATCATAAGACGAATGATTGCAGTTCTCAGCAAGGGTAGAATACCCAAGCCTGCAAACGTACGACTCCGGCGTGAGATGCTTCTAGATATAATGAATGAAGACTTGTCACCTATTGGAATTCAGAAATCTATGCATGACATTAGTATATCCACAGTTGATGTAGCTGCAATGGATGTCGAGGATCTGCTTAGCGATTTAGCAACTGTTGTTGGTTTAACACCAACAGATGTTGAGACATTACGTCAGGATCTCGATAAGATGAGACCTAGCGAAAGAGCTGGTTTCATAAACGAAGTCCTCAAACAGGAACGTTCTAGGAGAGCTCGAGAGCTTGCTGACGCTGAGCGTGTAGCAGAGGAAGGCGTACCTGCGGAGGTTGAGGAAGCACGCCTGTCTGACGAAGAGTTGGTCCATTTGAAGGAGCGACTATTGAATATGGGCATTGAAGAAACTGAGGCTGAATTAATGATTGAACAAGCCAAGAACTTGTCAAGAGCGGAAATAGACGCTCTACTCAGAGAGATAGGAGGTATGGAAGAATGAGGAACATACGACGTTTCATACCAATTGCACTTCTCCTTGCATTAATGCTAGCACCCATATTTGTGACTCCGCAAGGCTATATTCCTGCCTCGACTATACCTGATGCCAGCGGTTCAATCATAGAAGACACTCGATTGGTGGATATCGGAAATGGCGAATTCATCGAACTTGCCCCCAATGAAATACTTCAGCGGTATATTCTAACTGAGCAGGGCTGGACTGCGTGGAATGGTATCAGCTCGCCCCTGATTGGTTCAGAATATGGTAACAGCACAAACATCCTTAATGACCAGCAGATGACATATGTCCCCGGCAGTGGGACTACAAGTGTCCAAGCAAACGTTCCAACAGGATTAGATTGGGAAGCATATGAAGCACAAGTCAGTATTAACGACCTTACTGAGAATCGTACGTGGATTACAAATCCTGGATTCCAAGGAAATGCAAATGGTTGGAATAATGCAATACTCAATGTTGGTTCTTATAGCACACCTACAATATTATGGAGTGATGATGGGCACGGTCTCAACGACGATTGCATTGAAGTCGATATCGATTCAAACAGTGGTAGTCAACCCTTCTACTACGATACCAATGATAGAGCCGCATATGATCAAGACACTTCTGTTTCCAGAGGCTCCGTAGTATGGGCTGGATTACGTTTAGACTATTGGGCGGATACACAGGATGACTCCCATTATGGCATGACTGGTTCGTTTCGTGTATACGCTAGTGTTGAAGGTGTAGAAATCTGGAATCTTGTGTTTGAGGAAATTGATGCTGAGGAAACATGGTACAACTCTGGTCTAGTTAGTGTGAGTCCTTCAATCTTCGGATTGCCTGGAGACTCAACGGTCACAACAGAAGTAGGACTTGTTTCCCTGGCAAGTGTAGGCTATGCACCAAACATACATCCACGTGCCCGATTTGATAACATTGAACTATTCATGAAGACCTACGTTGATCCAAGTGAGATAAATCTCCAAATGAATGGTCTAGATATCAGCGACGGAGCCGCCCGCGGAGCCTGTTCCATAACTCAAACTCCTGGAAGTCCATGGATTACCAATCCTGTCCCTCTTACCTTCTCATGGACTCCTATTCCTTCAACACCCAATCCCGACAACGAGATACACATTGATTTTGATATCAATGTCAACATGTTCGCTAGAAGCTTAGATATACCCAGTCACCGAGAAATAAACCCCACAGCATTTGGGGAACGGTTCACGATATCAAATGGAACTTCAGCTAGATTCACGTCCTACTTCCGTGCTGACATCCCAACTGGCTATGCAAATCTGTATTTCTTCAATGAAACATTACCTGCTAATCGAGATGTCACGTTTGTTGCGCAACCTCTCGCACCGACTTCAAATCTTACATCAGGGTGGAGTGGTGGTAATGCTGGTGATGGATATCTCAATGTTTCAACTTATGACATTACAAACGAACCGGGACGGTACGGGTACTGGCGAGTTCTTAGCACGTCTCCGAATATGATCTCAGACTTGGAGCTTTGGGAACCAGTGGGTGGTACTTGGGAGCGGAACGTAAATCTCAGGGCTGGAGCCACAACAAGAGCTCGTGTTTACATTGGACTTCAGTTCAATGGAGCAGATGTGAATATCACAATCATTGGGCCAGATGAATCAGAGTGGCTAACTCTAACATCTACAGTAGATGGAACTGGGTATGCGACCACTACAACATTCACTCTTAGCGGCGCCAATGCGACCGCTGGTGATTGGATGGTCCAAGCTTCTAGCCACGACATTGGAGTTGGTGGTGACTGGACCTCAAGTGGTTTCTTCAAGAGACCCTTCAAGGTCACTCATGCTTCTGATATAGAACTACTATATCCGACTGATGCAATTGGTACTATGTTGACTAATGTCACATTCGGTGACCTACTACTCATTATTCTGGAAACGACAGACACCGACAGTTCGGTTCTAGTACCTGGCGGGACTTTGACACTGGATTGGGTCTTAGGAACCGATACCTTTGATGACAATGGTAATGGCCAATACACGAAAGTCATTGACACCTCAGGTCTTCCAGGTAAGGGCCATTACGTGATGGATCTTGATTGGGCTCATCCCAACTATGATCCATCCGCTACAGCCTTGACTATAAATGTGAACTATGCAGCTACACTCACTTCGCCAGAGTATCCAGGTATCTCAGGTCCTGTAAACGATGATCAAACCTTCACTGTCAATTTTAAGAATGTGAATGGAACTGGAATCACTACTGCAACCGTCTGGTGTGATTGGTCAAACCCATATACAATGACGCCCTTGGGATCAGGACAGTATAAGTTTGTACTTGACACGTCAGGACTACCAATTGGTGATTATCCAATCAGTGTGTATGCAACCGGACCATATATTGAACCGCAGAGTATGGTGATGTATGCAGAAGTTCGGGAGATCTATAACTCTATAAAATATACATCAAATCAGCTATCAATCCCAGTTGGTGAAGCTTCTTCATTCTTATTCACTTGGACCGATACGGATCATGATACTCCTATTTCTGGTTCTAATGCATCAATAACTTGCAACTGGACTGATTTCCATCAATCCGGTGATAAGAACTATACAGTAATTGAAACAGGAACAGCAGGCGTTTATAATATCACAATCTACACCAAGAATGAAGACCCACTCACAGTGGGTGATGATCTCTATGTTGTGACATTCAATGTGATGAAAGGTAACCATCAGAATCACACCTTCGATATTGGTATAGAGATTAGAAAACGAAATACCCTCTTTATTCTGGACAAGCCTGTTTCACAGACGCAATATGGTGACACAATTAGTATCCTAGTGTTCTATCAAGACACAGACCTACGAGTTGGTATAGGAAATGTAACTGGAGAAGTTCGAATCACCGTTACATCACCAGGTATTTCGAGCCTTTATTATGTAAGTACTGACTCTTCACTTGGGTTGGGACATTACAATATCACTTTCCTTAGTGATCAATGGGGCAGCATTGGTGTAAAAGATTTGACCATCTTTATAGAATGGACTGGTGTAGTTGATAAGTTCTATAGTCAGACGATCGTGACTACGGTCAAGATTACAGGAACTGACACGGATCTCTATCTTGAACTAGCCCCGACTGCGACCTATTATCTGAACTCCTTCAACTTCACCGCAGTTTATTGGGACGCCATTGGACTTGACAGGATTGACAACAGCACATTCGATGTATTGCTCCAGATTACTCCCTTGGACCTTGGTCATTCAGTCACACAGAGTGACTTCACAATCTACGAATCCTCAAGTACTCCTGGAACCTATATTTTCCTTCTGGATAGCTCACTATTTCCAGACACAACCACTTTCAGATTCCAGCTTGACATCATGTGGAGTAAGGGAGTATCACCGCTTTATGAGAACCAGACGATGGTTGTATCCTTGATAGTACTAGATCGACCAACGTATGTGGATTATGCACCGGTCCCATCAACAGCCTATGGTGAATGGGCGGAGCTTACATTTAGTTACATAGACGCACTGACAAACACAGAGATAGATGATTCAATTCAGCTCCAAGTTTCCATTAACGAGCTTGGAGTCATCTTTAATGTTACCTATGATTTCTTATTACATGAATTTTCAGTAATGATTGACACAGCAACGTTACCTAGTATAGGTACTCACATTCTTCACCTCAATGTAACTTGGACAGGAATCCCATTCTATGCGGCTGTTGGAGGCCATGTATTTACGGTAACTGTGACTCTAAGAAGTACTCAGCTAACTCATCTTTCATTTGCACCAGGTCAATGGGGAAATAATGTCACAATAGAGTTTGTCTATACTGATCTAGTAGCTGGCACAACAACTGGCATGACTGGTACATTGACACTTGATGTAGATTCAAGTAAATACACGGTCATCTCTATTGGGAATGGACACTTTCTAGTAATTCTAAATACAACTGCTTTCGTATCTGATGGCGTATATCAGGTGAATGCTTCAATCGTTCATACAAATTCAAATTATGCTACAGCAATTGATATCTTTGATTTCTCGATATTGAAGCGTTCTACACAGGTTGGGTATGATAGCCCTGACCCCGCGCCCTATCAGGCAAATGTTACTTTCGTCGTGATTTACATAGATGATAGCACAGGTAGAGGTGTTAGCGGCGCTAACATTGTTGTAACTGGAAACGGAACAAGCTCATTGATACTAAATTCAAACTATTGGGTCTTTTACATTGGTTCAGGACAGTATGTAATCGATATAGACACAGTAGCGCTTGGTTCACCAGGTCCTTATGCACTATCTGTTTCTGTTTCATTCACAGGAGAACCATTCTACTTACCACAGTTTCTTAATGTGATTGCGCGGGTTACCACAAGGACAACTCAAATTCTGATCACCAAGACGCCTGGAGAGGTAGCATTTCTAGAGAATGTTGTATTCAGGTTCAAGTATACAGACTTCTTACTTGGTACAAAGATTGCCATCGATCAAACCAATATCACATTATCCCATGGCCCTTCACATACTATTATTGCGTCTGTTGATTATGTATTAACTGAGTATCCAACATACTATGAGATATCATTCGCTTCTACAATCCTTAATCCTACCGCTCTAGTAACTGGATATGAGATTCAATTGTCTATTGATACTGGTAGTGGAGAGCCTTATTATGCACCAAGAGATACTGTGACTCGAGTTACAACAACTGAACGACCAACGCAAATCCTCTTCCCATTGGTTGTGGATACTCCTTACTATGACAATATAACAATCGAGCTCAGTTACATAGACTATCTCACTGGTCTTGGAATTGATGATGCAGTTCTCCTAATTACAAGTGTTAATGGGACACTTTCAGGTTATCAGCTTGTTCGTGAAGCTGGCGGAACCTACAGAATCTACATCAATAGCACAATCTTCGGCAACACTGGAACTGTCTACTTTGATTTGACTATGAGCAAGACCGGTTCTCCCTTCTATGCGACTAGAACTACTCTAAATGTTCCTGCAACAGTCAAAAATATTCAGACATCATTATTGGCTGAAGCACCTCCTGCTGGAAGCACAGCTGTTGGAGTTCCAATCGAGGTCATACTCACTCTGACCGACTTCGATCACGATGTGCCTTTAGCAGGTGCGTCCATCGTCACAAACTGGACTCTTCTATTTGGCACAAGCTATCAAATTGAGGAAATTGGTAATGGTGTATACAAGATTACGCTCAATACCACTGGCCTTCTTGCAGAGAATCATATATTTCAAATCTGGGCTGAGAAGCCATTCTACGACAGTGCAATTGCTACCGTATCTGTTCAACCTGGAGCAGCAACTGTTGAGATATTTCTGTCCAAGACAGCATACTATGGTGATTGGGGTGAAGTTCTTAATATCACATTCCAAGTTCGAGAACCCTATTATAACACTCCAGTAACAGGGATGACTGCGACGCTTCTCTGGAATGGAATGGTGCATCCAGTTTCAGAACTTGGAAACGGATTCTATGGCATTCTGCTTGATACATCTATTGAAGACTATGGGATTTACAAACCTCAATTCACAGTAACTAAACAGTTCTATCAGCAACGACAGACAACATTCACACTGGTCGTATCTAAAGCGACTGGGCAGATAA
This sequence comes from uncultured archaeon, assembly GCA_964590575.1. Classification (GTDB taxonomy): domain Archaea; phylum Asgardarchaeota; class Thorarchaeia; order Thorarchaeales; family Thorarchaeaceae; genus SMTZ1-45. Next base: position 16,972 of record CAZPWM010000026.1, on the reverse strand, counting down.
TACCTGAGTTCTCCCTCTATGATATTATCATAGATACAACAGGAGGCTTTACTGTCTATCTCAATGATACGGTTTCTAATACATCCGTGACTGGCGCGACGGTTACCGCCGAATGGAACGGAACCGTTTATCCAATGACTCCTACTGGTACTCCTGGTTATTACACTGGAACTGTCGATGTAACTGGATTTGCGATTGGTCAGTATCCTTTGACGATAAGGGCAACAGCACCCAATCATGCATTTCTTGAAACCACCATTGACATCAGCGTGACACCAATTCCGACTACTCTTGCTCTATCTGATGGAAGCACATTGTTGAACGTCTTCTTTGGAGACACGCTTGACATTCTGGTAGTGTTCAATGACACATACCATGCACTTCTAGTCACTGGTGCTAATGTGACCTACACACTTGGAAGTCTCACAGGCAACCTAACATCTTGGGGGAATGGGACATATAGCGCAACTATTGATGTAAGCTCATTAGCAGCTCAGTCGATATATCTGCGAATAATCGCAATAAAGGATGGGTATGCTACTGGTATCAAATCTATCATTGTAACAATCCTACCAATCCCCACGCTTTCTTCAGTAGACACGCCACTTCAATCTGGATATTTTGGTTCCCAGAAGAATTACACCTTCTACTATTATGACGATCAGCATAAAGTACCAATCCCTGGTGCGACTGTTGTCGCTTCATGGGATGGCGGTTCTCTTCCAGTGATTGATTTACTCAACGGTTATTATCTGGTTAGTGTTGACATAACTCTGACAACTCCAGGCGTCTATGATATTGTTGTACAATTCAGTCTTACGAACTACACTGCAAGAACAACCACGACAAAGATAGAGATCTATGCTACTCCCACTGAGATACTAGGCCCAATTCAACTATCAGCTCCTGTGAACGAAGGTGTTGAGATTGAATACTTAGTCAACAACACCTTGGATGGTTCTTCTATTGTTGATGTGAATTGCTTCGCACATTCCGATGCTCTTGGTGATTTTGCGTTGCAATTGTTACCTAATGGCAACTATTCTTTGATTTTGGACAGTAACCTCCCCTACGGAACTTACAGTTTTGCTATCGGGTTTACTTCAGCAAAGTATACCACATCACCAGTCTACCTTGAACTCACCATTCGTCGAATTCTAACTGAACTGAGATATCTCACTGACATAGAATACACATCGCCCGGAACAACCTTTGATATCTCGATTACCTATTTCGATCTAGACCACCAAGTTGGAATATCAGATGCCAATGTAACTGTTACATATAGTCAAACCAACATCACATACTTGGAAGAGTGGACCCTTGATGAGAATGGTGTCTACACACTATTCTTCCGAGTCGAAAGAGAAAGAACTTTCACCATTACCATAACCTTCGAAAAAGAGGATCATTTCTCACAATATTTGATATTCACAATCAAGTCTGATACTACTGCGCAGCAGCAATTCCAGCAAGCATTAACGATGGTCGGCGGCACCGCCCTGATTTTCATAGCTTTGCTCATCGTGGCTTACGTAAGAGTTTGGAGTGTTCCAAAGCAGATTCGAACTTTGAATAGGATGATTCGAGCACTTGGTAAGGGTCGTATTCCAAAGCCTCCAAGAGCACCTAGTAGGCAAAGCATAGCGATGGGTATTGTCAATGAAGAAGCAAAACCGATGAATCTATCAAAAGAACCTGATGAGATTGTTGAATACCCGATTGAGACAACTGTGCCAGAAGTCAATGAATTACTCGAAGAACTCGCTGGTATCACTGGGCTTGGTGTTGTCGAGATCGAGGCATTCCGAGCTGATTTAGCTAGAATGAAGGCTAGTGAGCGTCCAGGCTTCCTTAAGGAAGTTATTGACCAAGAGAAAGCTCGCCGTGCTGACGTGCTCGCCAAACCCCCAGTGGGTGAACCAGTTCTCGAGGATGTACCCCTAGAACAGCGACCTGAAGAGCTTGAAGACTTGCGCAGGAAACTCATCAAGAAGGGAATGATGGTTGATGAGATTGATGTCATAATTGAAGAAGCTAAGAGTCTCTCAAAAGCTGATCTTGATGCTCTTCTGAGCAGTCTTGGTATCGACATTGACTAGGAATACAACAAAGAACCAGCTGGTTTTGTGCCAGCTGGTATCTACTTCTTTTCATTCCATCTTGGAGAAAAGTTAAGTGAGAACGAATTTCTTTCAACTATTATGGACCTCGATGAACGAATCAAACTAATCGCCGGAGTAGGTGAAGAAGTAGTCACAATGCCTGAGCTAAAGCAGCTCTTGGAAGAGAAGAAGAATCCAATCGCATATGATGGATTCGAACCCTCTGGGTTAGCGCATATGCCTTTTGGTGTTTATAGGCCATTACTTCTCAAGGATCTCATAAAAGCTGGAGTTAGATTCAAGATCTGGCTGGCAGACTGGTTCGCTTGGATTAACAATAAGATGGATGGAGATCTAGAGAAAATCAGGCAGGTTGGTGAGTATTTCATTGAGGTCTGGAAAGCTGCCGGTGTTCCAACCGATAAAGTGGAGTTTCTCTGGGCTTCAGAAGCAATGGACTCCGTGGACTACTGGTCTCGCGTTGTGAAAATAGCTAAGAACACAACAGTAGCTAGAGCTACTCGAGCGCTTACAATAATGGGGCGAAAAGAAGGCGAGATGAAAGAGGTTGCTCAATACTTCTATCCAATGATGCAGGTGTCTGATATCTTCCATCTTGAAGCTGATATCACTCAACTAGGTCTCGACCAACGCAGAGCCAATATACTTGCACGAGAGGTTGGGCCAAAACTAGGTTGGTGGAAACCTGTTGTCATCAGTCATCACATGCTCATGAACTTGGAGGGGGCAGCGGAACCTGAGGGTTTTGATGAGGAAAAGGGGTTTGATGTGCAGATCTCATCCAAAATGAGTAAGAGCAAGCCCGAATCAAGTATCTTTGTTCACGATAATGTGGACGATATTCGAAAGAAAGTCATGGCCGCCTACTGTCCACCAAAAGTGGCAGAAGGAAATCCCTTACTTGACTATGCTAAACACATTGTTTTCCGTGGTAACAGTAGCGTGAGGGTTGAGCGAAAACCAAAATTCGGTGGCGATATAGACTTCACAAGCTACATGGAGTTAGAGAAATCGTATGTAGCTGGAAACCTTCATCCTCTTGATTTGAAGAATACAATGGTCACTTATCTAGATAAGATGGTCGAACCTGTTCGCACACACTTCGAGAAGACGAAGAGCGCACGAGAGATGCTGGAGCTCGTTAAGAGTTATCAGATAACTCGCTAGTCCCTCGACGTTTTCTTGTGGCGCGGGTTACAATTCCAAGTGCGACAAATCCTACAATGACACTGAACCATAAGGTGACTACGCGAATTAGAATTGTGGCTGCACCTGCAAGAGCAACTGGAATTCCTAGTAGGAGTTGCATCAATAAGACGGATGTGGCTTCATATGTGCCAACTCCTCCAGGTAGGAATGACACCGCACCAATAATAGAAGCTGTCGCATGAACAAACGTAGCTTGCAGTAAGAGAATGATTGACGCAGGCGTGACTGTTAACAAGCTGAGCAGCAGCCATAGCTCGAGACATTCCATGAACCAACCAGGGATCGAGACAATGGTACTCAGGATAAGTGGTTTTGGACCTAGTGTCCTAGTCATCGTATTCTCGATTTCATCATAACTGCTCGCGAAGCGCTTCAGAGGACCAATTGACATGAACCGTTTGAGTATCTTCTCATAGAACGTTTTCTGGCTGAGAACAATGGCTGCAACAAGAACAACACCACCTAACATTAGGACTGTGAGAAGCTGATCTCCAGTGTTCACTCCAATTCCAAACCCAATCATTGCAAGCAGAACAAGAGCAAGTAGATCTGTTACTCGTTCTGAAACTACTACTGGGACCGTTCTGGCTACAGGTGTTCCATCAATGTCTCGAATGAAGTATCCTTTGATTGCTTCTCCAATCTTACCCGGTGTTGTTGTCAACGTGAATCCAGCAAGAAAAACACTAAAGCTATCCTTATGTGAGAGATTGACCTCGATGCGACCAAGAAAGTATTGCCACTTCACATATCGAATGATGTAGTTTAGGAATGACACGCCCATCATGGTTGGTATGACCCACCACCATGGAATGGACGCGAGAGCATCTATGACTGCGCCTATTTGACCGTAGAGTCCCACAAACGCGAAGACAACAATGCTGAATATTACAAACAAGATGACCTTCTGTGTACTGATCATTGACTGCTGAGTTTCATTATTCGTTTCTTCACCAGCTGTCATAAGCAATCTTCCTCACTCTTTGCCATAACATTGTTGGGATATGTAGCATAAAGAACGACGGGTAACCTGTTATCTGGGTTCGTCCTTTCTTAAGTTCCTCATATATGTCATCTGCAGTTTCTATATCCTGGAGCCATGTCTTCGCATGACCCATTTCCAAAGATGTGTGTCCGTCACTTCCAGCAGTCATTGGTTTGTTCAACCGTTTAGCCAATCTCTGCGCATTCTTGTTAAACAGGTCAATGATACATCTTGAGTTGATCCCCTCTATCAAGTCCACGTGTTTAGTGATCATTTCATCAGGTAAACCACACCTGATTGCAGTGTATTTGCGAAGGGGGTCTCTGGGATGAGGAAGAACTACAAGTCCGTTACAGTCGCGGATGTCTTCTGTTATCTCCGCAAAGGATCGATTCTCAATATGTTCTGAAACAAAGAGACCTATCACCTCTCCATAGTCTGATGACTTATATTCACAAGCTGGAATAATGAATCGACCGTCTCGTTGAATGACTTTAAGAGTAGCAGCACGCCAGTGTTCAGTCGGTGCTACTCCTGTCAGTCCCTTTTTCTTCATGAGTTTGAATAGTGAGTATGGATTCTGCATTCCATCCTTCGAATGAATTGTGTGCATATGTAAGTCGAAAGCGGAAAGTCTGGAGCTCAAATTATTCACCCTATGGAGGTATTATTGGTGGGAACAGTGGAGGGAAGAGATTGAAGAAGAAATCATGAATGCCTGGATAGAAGAATAATGTAACAATCAGAACTGCTATGAACAAAATGCTACCTATTAGAATTCCTTTGTCTTTGATGGCTAGATGAGGTTTTCTTCCGACATCGCTTCCTGAATACACCAAGTGAACATATCTCAAAACCAATCCCGCAGCTATAGGCACTGTCATCATAACAGGTTGAGTGTCTAAAGTTGATCGATAGTTTTCATAACAGTATAATGCATAGAATGCTACGACCCAGGTAGCTGACATAGCCACTCCGTGGTCAAGCATTGTTTCAGTGTACTGTTTAAAAACAGGTTTGTGAAGAGCTGCATCATCACCTAACAACTGAAGTTCATTCTTGCGTTTCCCAAAACCTAACACCAGAGCAACAAAGAAGACTCCTATAACAAGCCATGATGTGAAAGGTTGGCTAATGAGGAAGGTACCTGCGATAGCTCTGATAATGAATCCAACTGCAATAACACAAACATCAACAATTGCAAAATTACGTAGCTGCCAATTGTAAAGTTGACTATTAATGATATATAACACGACCATGAGAAGAAAAGCCGCGTTTTGAAGCCATGATAATATGAGACCAGAAATGAGTAAAACTGCAGCTAAGACTCTGGCGTTAGACCTAGAGGCTCGACCAGAAGGTAAAGGTCTCTCCTTCTTCTCAGGATGCGCAGCATCTTTCTCAAGATCCACGATGTCATTGAATATGTACCCTGCACTCGAAATTGCGCATAAAATTCCAAACCCAAATATCAGAACTGGCAGACTGCTTATAACAAAATCAAACCATGCTTCAAAGCTCTCTAATTTTCCAAACACAACCGGCAAAAAAACAAGCACATTCTTGTACCATTGGTGTGGTCGCATAAGTATAAGATACTCGTAGAATCCCATTTTCGAAGACCCCTAACAATCCTTCATTCTGAATACGAACTCCAAAGCTTACCCCATTCGGTTTCCTCTAGGAACCACTTCACCCACTTCTTTCCCTTCAGAGGAAGCCAGATGCCATCATGATATAAACCTGAGAGCTGAGTGGGCAACCACATGAGTGGAGACCGGAACAAGAATGTTTCCATTCCTGGGAATTTCAGAAAACCGCGATTAAAAACGATAACTGGACTCTTACCTGGGCTGAGGTTAAAATTCGGAAGGTCCTCCCAAGACTCAAAGTCACCAACAATCTCAATTTTCTCTGGATTAGATTCTCCGAGTCCAAGTTTATTCGCTATCTGCAGCTTATGGACAAGTCTTTGATCGATACCCATGAGTCTTGTTTGAACCGTGTCTGCTGCTACCATGTCAGAAGTGGCAAGGAGCACGTTGCCAATCTTTGGTATCATTGTTCTTGGACCTGCTCCATCACCCATTACTGTGCCATCAGTAAGCACAAATTCAGAATGTGAGATTGTCTTCTGCATCAGCAACAGATCCACAAGTATTTCATGTATTTTCAGGTGTGCGAGATGTCTGTTTTTGGTGAGGTAGAGGCCAAATGAATCCTTCATTGCTCCAGTCATCTGAGTATGCCCATGGGTCTTGATGGTTGGTAGGTGAATAATATTAGTCCCAAAGATCTCCTTTGGTGCAATGGTTTCACCAAAGATGTCTTCCATAACTAGAGTCTTCTGAGGTAAATCCACGTTCACATAAGTTGCATTAATCAGAGGAAGAAACTTGATTCTGTGTTTTTTAATCACAGGATACCAATTATTGTTCTTGACTCCTGCATAGATGTTCGTCACAACGGTTTCGTTTTCTACAGCGGTTATTGTCTTATGATCAAACCCGTCTGAGATTAGTTTCTTGAGAAGTCCATCGAAGATGTACGGATTAGTAGAGCATGCAGGATAAAGCTTGCTCCATGATAGATTGAGTTTGATACTAGTAGCTACATCCTTTGATACAAATTTGTCATAGTCTGCGAGATCCATCACTCTCGCAATATCTGCATCTATCGTCTTGGGAGTGGTCTTGACAACGGCTACCTTCGGCATGGTAAATCAACCCTATCTAAGTGGGTTTACGTATTTGACATTGTTGGCTGATATTCATCTTAATAACTTGCCTCAATAACACGAGTTGGGTGAGCTATAGCTTCAATAGTTCTATTTCGAAATCTTTGCCTAGTCGTAGTACTGTGGGTACCGCAGCTCCCCGGTATGTAGCACTAAAGATACTGATCAGCCTGCCATCAAAGAATGTCTTGAACCCATCTGAAAACACTTCATGTGCTCTCACCATTTTCTTTACACCAAGATTCTCACTAAATTCTTCGAATGCCTTCCGACCAAAGGCTTTCACTCTATGGCCTCGTGAATTAGCTGCAAATTTGAAATCAGCCTCCTTTGGGTCATTCCATACAAGCTGAAAGAGAATGTCATCAGGAAAGTTCAGGTTGAACCTGTTGCATTTCTGGATATTATCTATGGAAGTCACTGCTTCTGGAATACCTCCATGACATGCGAAGATTCCCTCAGAATTGTATACAGCCATAGGCAGCACTTGAAAGACTTCGAGATACTTGCTATAGATATCAACTGAGAATTTTCTTGTTACTTCTGAATAGAATCCATAGCGTTGAGCCACCTCATCTGACTCATGATTTCCTCGGAGCATGATCACGCGTTCGGAGTCACTCATTGCAAGAGCCATGACTAAATTGATGGTTTCTATCTGAGCTGATCCTCTGTCGGCATAGTCTCCAAGAAATACGAATGAATGTGTCTTGTATTTAGTAAAGAGCTTCTGAACACTAGTTATGGATTCAAATTCTCCATGGAGATCTCCTATGAAAATAACATTACTAGAAGGTATTTTCACTACATTGGGTTTGTCGTGATAGAGGTCTATAATCATTCCAGTCAGTTGTTCTATATCCTCACGTGAAGCATCCATTTTGCCTCCGAGTATGGAATGAACAAGCTCCAAGTTTTATTTCACAACCTACTTCCAATTCATCGCCTGAAAGACCAGTTCCACAGCTTCCTCAGGACTATTTGCAGCATACACCATATCAGCACGCCTATCATCGATTCTTTCTCCAGCGAGCTTAGCTGCCCAACCTCCGGATTGAAGAAGCGAAATAACTGGTTTGTTTGAGAACCAAGCTATGGCGATTTCACTCAGAGTGCCAGCAGACCCGTCGATGGCAATAACTGCATCTCCTGCTTTTGCGACGAGAAAGTTTCTTGCGTATCCCAAGCCTGTGGGAACTGCTATGTCAACATATTCGTTAGCATCTTCCTTAACGTCAGATGGAAGGATTCCCAAAGTTTTCCCTCCTTCCTTTTTCGCACCTCTGCAAGCTGCTTCCATGATTCCTCCAAGTCCACCACACGCTAAAATAACTCCCCTCTTTGCGATTTCAGCACCTACACGCTCGGCTAAATCGAGATTGTTTGGACTACTATCGGAACCTCCAATTACAGAAATTACTCTTTCTGGCATAATACATCTCCACGTTTCAATGGTTGCGTGATGATTCAAGACTGCGTAGCTTCTTTTTGAGCATACTGTAAATATCTTTTGAGAGTCTTTCTTCCTTCACACGTTCTTTGGCAACCTCAAGAAGTGACTTCATTCTCAGTTAGAAACATATGAATTTTTGAACTAACACCTATGGGTCATCTTATCCTTGATATTGGTGCAGGGGGGAAGGTATTTTTTGTAACCTGATATTCAGTTGCTGAAGAAAATGGTGCGTATCTTTAGAGCTGCGGACTCCACAAAGGCTTGTAGAGCTGGATATGAAGTAAACTATGTTGCTGATCTCGCTTTCCATAGGTCTCTTGATAGTTGTGGTGTGATTCTAGTTACAATTCAAAAAAATAGCAAAAGCTCACCTCATTCACATAATCATTTGGAGGAAGTATTCATTGCACTGACAAAGATCCGTATCATAGTTAATGATGCGTATTTTGACCTTAAAGAAGGGGATGTTGTGGTTGTTCAACCTGGTGAAGCGCACTCCTTTGAAACTGAGATTGACCAAGCTGGACAAATACTTGCTTTGAAATTTCCTAACATCAAGGATGATAAAGTTGTACCAATTAGAGGAAATGAGACCTAGTATTCATCATAATCAAATTCATCGTCATCTTCATCATCGAATGTAATATCCACTGGAGCTCTTCCAAAGCCTAAATAGGATGATGCTGGAACTGCCCGTTCAATTGCACTTTGCACCTCTTTCCATTCGCGATGTCTACGCAGTCTTCCAATAATACCTGCGACGGTAATTATAGTGAAAGCGGCGATACCAACCAGATATAGTTCAACCCTTGACTCGAATATCCCTGAAACCGCGCTGAGTGCTAAAACCACTATACCTCCAATAATCAAGACATTGAGCGAACAGTCGCATGTAATACCCAATTGGGGTGGTCCCACTTGAAAGTCCTCTGGGTCAGCTCCAGGCGCTAGATTGAGATAATAATTAAGCGCTGAAGCAAATAGAACTACAACAACAAGAACTATCCAAGTTACTATGTCCATTTTTTTCCTTCCATTCTACGATTTTGCTTCAGCTTCTGGTTTAGCCACTTTGAGACAACTAAAGCCATATTCACCTTCAAATGATATCTCTGCACTTTCACTTGGGGTGATCATTAATACTACAGAGTGCTTTTTGACCACTTCAGGTTTTGCATCCGAGACCTCATAGCTCCCATTTGTGAGTGCTATTTTGTGTCCAGTCTTTAACGTACTTAATTCAGGATGGTTCCCGATTGCAATTGCAACGCGTGCTTGCAACTTATCATTCCTGACCACTAGCATCTCCATACTATCAATCTTCTCCAGCGAGAGGACATCCATCCATCCAGTAAGTTCTTTCTTCAACTTTTTCTTGTCAACTGAACCATTTGTGGTCATACCATCAATAGGTGGTAGATCTCCCTGGATTTCATTTAGAATAGGGGTGACTAGGGATGTATTCCAGCCTTTCTTCACGAAAGCCTTCAATGCATGTTCTGCAATCTTCTCAAGAGCTGGTTTGAATCTATCATGCGATGAAGATGAAACCTTATAGAGCATCAGGAAGGATCCTAGCGCTCCTTCTTCTTTGTTGTAAGCTACTCCAATCTTGTATGCTGTAACAGCCAATTGCCATGCACTGTCATGGTCATCGAATTGGATTGCGTATTTAGCTAAATCATTGAGCATAGACATTGTCACATCAGGATGTTGCAATTTGTTCTTTGTGAGGCTGAAACCACCCATAAACTTCCTGAGTATCTGCATTGTGATGTAAAGACCCTCTGAGGTCTCTAACATGTCTTCAAGTCCTAACCTGTTAATCATGCTATCATAAAGGCTGTAGTAATAATCAATCTCATCATAATCTTCTTTTATCAGAGCCAAGACAATTCTTACAAAGAAGACAGAAGCTTTCAGTTCATCATTAGCAACTTCCGCAAACATGAGTAATCTGAATGCCTCATCACTTATACTCAGGGCGTCTTCGATTCCATCTCGAGTTCCTCGGTATAGGTGACAAATCATTTCCAAATAATAGAGAAACAATGTAAGGTCTGATGCTTGGCGTACTAGCTGACCATGGGTTTCGCTATCTTCTGTCAATGTAGATACGATCAGAAGTCGTTCTATTTCATTTTGGACAGCGTTAATTTCATGGGCAAGGGTATCATACTTACCTTCTTGGAAGTCATCAAACATGTGGGGTATTTCAGCTTTGATATCCTCTAGAAAGTCCAGGACAAAAAGGGGTTGTCCTTTCGTGAGTTTCCTATCGAGTCCCTCTGCTGGCCGCTTAACGGTCCTGAGAACACGCAGAGCGTGGTCTTCAATGATACGAATCCTAGTAACAGGATCATATGATTCCTGTCGGGAGATACTGTATCTGACCTCTTCTGAGTAAATACGGTCTCTAATTATTGAAAGGTTACTCTTTAGTTTCTCGTCGGAAACTGATTCCATTAGTTCCAGTGCAAATGCAGAACCGACAATACCTTCAACATCAATCTTCAGGTCTTGGATTGTATTTAATAGCTTCAGGTCACTTGTGACTATCTTTGACTTCTTGTTACGCATCGCACCCAGAATCAGAGACATGTCGTTTGGCTGCGGGAGTGAAGATTCAGGACGACTCATGCTATCCATGAACGATTTAATGTCTTTTGAGAGTGTTTCATCAATCTGGACTATTTTCTCAACCTCTCTTCGTAAGTACCAACGCAGTTCCTGAAACACCTGTCTTGTGATCCAGAGTTCCATCTCTGCATTGTCTGCGGCTTTCTTCACAGTAGCTACATCTTTGGGTCGTTCTGAAAAGCCCGATATGAAGAAGTTCGCGTCGAGATATACACGCATGTAGTCTTGTCTCCGAATGTATTGATATTCTGGCCAAGTCTTGACATATAAACCCGGTTCAGAGGGGACTGTCGCACTCAGTCTCACATTAAGGTCTTTCTCTCTTTACGTTGGCCTTAAAGATTGAACATGCTGAATGTCGGTTAAAGGTTACGATTGAGGGTGAAAGAAACGTAAGAATGAAAATGACATCGTATTGCATGGCAATTTGTGATAAATAGACGCGCCCACATTGTTTTTATACAAAATTGTTATATCCTAATATGAGCTATCATCTATAGCACGGTCAAGAGTCGCGCTGAAGTTTCGTGGACACAAAGGTATATCTGCGAATGCTTCCTATTCTTAACCAAACCAAGGGCGTAGCATATAAATGTGCGAGCCGATAAAGCTCTTTGGCGTGCGGAGCTTATCTTGCGATCAACCTCAAAATGGGTTCTTCGGAATGCGGCGCACAAAACATTAGGTGGTGGCGCGGCAATGCACCGCGTTGCTCGCACGGGGCTGCGCCCACCCTTTTCTATTCAAATCCCTTTTGGAGGCAAGGCAAAGTCTTTTTCAGTATGTAAGTAGTCAATTCTCATGAGGGTGAAGTTTCTTTGGAAGATAGATGGGTAAGCTATGACAACTACGGGAACAGGTTCAAGGATCAAAATATACTATTGAAATACTTTATCCAAGGCGTTCCATTTGCCATAATGTCGATTGGACTATTGTGGCTGTTTGAAAATTTCCTATGGGGCTTTTTCTTCACTGATATTGCCAACATATTGACTATCATGATTGTAATGGCGATAGCATTCATATTATTGATGGGCACTTTGAATAGTGTCTTTGCAGCGGCACTGTGGGATATTAGACCCAGGCAAGATTGCTTGAGTTTTGCTGGTCAGGGCATTCTGTTGGTCTTTATGTCTTACATTTTTGATCCGTTCTTCACAATCGTTCTACTAACATACTCGTTGACATTTTTCTATGGATTTGTGGTATATGGGGCACTCTTCTTAGTGCTCGCTTTAATTGGTGGATATCTTGGGAAGTATATTGCAGCGGAGTTTGAAGGTGAGCTTGAAGGCACAGAGCAACTGGCGTCTGTTCATGACAGACAAATTAATTGTCCTCATTGCGGAGCACCGGTGGTCGTTGGTCCTACGAGTGTGGACGACCAGCGAGGCATCAATTGTCCCAACTGTGGTGCATGGTTTGCGGTGTTCGATAGAGGTCCTGTCCTCGAATAGGATTTCTTTCGTTCTGTTTACACAACTAAATGAAATTCCTATTTCTTATTAGGGGGTTTGTCATCCCAAGATTAGGGGGTATTCGTATGGAAGTAACACCCAGCGATTCAGGACGTTATAATTACAAGGTTCAACAAAAGATACTAGCAATGAGACCAGTCTATGAGATTTTTGATGAAATAACAGGCGAGCAAGTCGGCGTAGCTCGTCAGACATGGTTGAGTTTTCTAAGGTCCACAGTCCATATAGAGGACATGCAAGGAAACAGGATTCTAACTGCGAAGGGAGGATTTTTTGACAAGACTTTCTGGCTTGAGGACCAAGCTGGTAATAAACTAGTAAAACTAACTAGACCTTGGATTGCTTTACGAAAGAATTTCAAGATGTATTATAGGGATGAAGAGGTCAAGGCCCAAGGCGGATTATTGGCATGGGGATTTGAAGCTCTGAGTAGCGGCGGAATTTTTGCTTTCAGATTTGATAAAAAGATTCTTGCAATACGCGACCAGTTCCGAGTTCAAGTAGGCGACTATATGGACTGGAAACATGCTGTGGCATCTGCTATTGTTGTGGACCGTATATTCTTCAAAGGCAGTAGCTGTGGTTGTAGATTGCTCTGCTGCTTTGGACTTATAGCTGTCTTCTTCATTGCAGTAATTCTTCTATCCTTCTTGTAAATAACCCTTAAAAAAATGCAATCGTCTATGGGGATCAATCTAAATCCCCTTTTTCTCCTATTGGGATTTAGATTAATGAAATAAACATAAAGTTCCTGATTTAATGTTGCACCTATCTTTTAATCCGTCGCTAAAGCGATGAATGGTCGTGCTGTTAGTGCGTGAATGAACGAGCTAATTAAGGAAAACACGATTGACTTGATGATTGCAATGACCAGACTTCGAATTCTTCCTTTACTCGGATTAGTAGTTATTGGAGTTCTTGTTTTCATACCAGCTCAAGATGTCACTGCAATGAATTCAGGTTTTATTCTGAGTCAACCAGATATATGGGAATGGGGAATTGATGGAGAGCCAGAATTGGGTACTGGTTTCGATGTCTGGGCAAATGTGACAGATGACGGATCAGGATTGAGAAATGTCACCGTTCAGGTCAACGGTCCAAACATGACCATCAATAATCTAATGACCTTCAATGGAACCTTTCATACTGGCTCGGTCCCAGCTTTTCCAAATGATGGAACATTCTACGTTTATATCCGGGCTTATGACATGGCAAACGTAACTAGGACAAGCAACAGTATCATAATTGTCTATGAGTCAAATCCAGTAGTGACCATAGATCCTTCCTTGACGATGCCCTATGTAGTAGGATCAAGTTTGGGATTAATTGTATTAGTTACTGTGCTCGCAATGGTCTATGATAGAAAGAAATGTGCTTGTTGGAGAAGAGGCGACCCTTAGCAAAACGAATTCATTCTATTTATATCATATATGATATAATCACGAGTTTTATAAGTTCATAATTCAAGAAAATCATGGCGTCATTTTGTGATGTCATTTTTTGAGTGCTTAAGTATGACCGATATTCAAATCAAGTTTGATATTTGTCAAATATCAAACTTGATTTATAAGGGAATGAACAAGTAATAACAATATACTGGAGGATAATGTCTCTATGTTCAGATATGCATTCAAGAGAGTTGCACGCAGTTATCGACTCTTCATTGCATTGACTGTAGGTGTTCTGCTAGCCACGACATTCTTTACAGCCACGAATGTTGCGGCTGATGTCATATCCAGAGATGCGCTTGATGCAAGCGTTGAGGAGTATTTGTATGATTTCGGTGTTGCGAGCACTACTTCAAATTGGACTGTTTCCGACATCAATACCTTGGAGGATTCCCTATCCGAAATTGATGGAATAATTGCGACAACTCATTCTTCACAATTCACATTTGAATACAACAATACTGGCTTGAACATAACACTTGCAGGACTTGATATGTTATCTAACCTGACTTCTGGGATGCAATTGATATCTGGTCGGTCTAGTCTTGGACCCAATGAAACATACATTGTAAGTGGTTCAGCAAATGAGTCACTCTTTGCATTAGACCAAGAAATTGAGATAGAAATTGTTGTTTACAAACCTTTCGTCCTCCCAACTATAATTCAACGGAATTTCACTGTCGCAGGATATGTTTACCTTCCTGAGATTACTAGAGATGCAATATTCCAAAGGCGATTCGGAAGTATCTTCGACCTCTTGATGGGTGGAGGCGGAGGTGCAATTGGTGCATTTGGTCTGTTTGGTCAGACTTCGTACAACTTAATGCTCACTGATTGGGACCTGTCTGCAACCTCTATTCTTCAGGAAGCTTCACAGGTTGAAGGCCACTCGAAGGTGGATGTTCGCAACATCGTTCATCTTCAGATTAATCGCCAAAGATTTCTTGATCCTTATGATATTCAAACATCACTCTCAAGACTGTCTGATCTAGGAGCTGTCATAAGTGTTCGCGCTAGTCCCTATGACGCGACCATTATTTCAAACCTTCAATCACCTCTTTCTGCATATGTGTTCACTCAACTTGGAATGAACTTTCAGTTCATCTCATTATCTCTACCAATATTCCTGCTTGCGTATTTCACTGGTACAATGGTAAGTGATGTTGGATACAACTTTCGCAGACGTGAGATTGGTCTTCTCTTAACCAAAGGATATCAACGGCACACCATTAAACGGATGTTTCTTGTTGAAGGGATCTTAGTCGGTGGGATTGCTGGTGCATTCTCAATTTTCCTAGGGACAGGAGCGGCATACTTTGTTCTAGGAGTCACAGGAGTTAACATATTCACCGCAGTACTCAGCAATATTGTTTCTGTGATTCTAGCGATAATTGTAGGAATGTTTCTCGGTCTATTTTCAGTTTGGAGACCAGCTGGGCGTGCATCGAAGCTTGAGATACTAGATGCGTTAAAACAATACATCTACGTTGAGGATGTATCGGAATACAAGCGACTTCTCCCAACATTATCTTTACTCCTAGGTTCATACAAACTGATAACTTGGATTCTAGGTATCGATATAGGAGGTTTGACTAGCTCAATTAATTTTGGGAATTTCGTAATCGCATTGCTGATTATTGTATGGGCTCTCATTGATAGTGTCCTCAATTACATTGGGCCGCTTCTCTTCCTCTACGGTGCGACACGCGTATTCATGAAAGGATCACTAAGGTTCCAAGAAGCGGTAGTTAATCTAGGTCAGAGGTTTTTTGGAGCATTTGGAACTCTAGCTACCAGAAATGTAAAACGTAATCCCGCTCGGACAGCCTCACTTGTGTTTATTATAGCGCTGATTGTTTCCTATGGGATCTTCGCAACTGGAAGTCTTTACTCGCAGTATGACTACATAGAACGAAATGCAAGTTATAATGTGGGTGCTGATGTCCGAATTCAACTCAATTCTGGAACTAATATGACTGAGATGCTTGATGCTGTTGCTGCATATGCAAATGTAGAAGGTGTGACTCCCGAATACCATCTCGACCTTAAAGCGGGTACAAATACTATTGAAACTCGTGGGATACGACCCGATGAATGGCTTGATGTAGGATATTGGGAATCTCAATGGTTCTTAGGCGACGTTAATGAGATGATAGGGGCATTAGGAGACGATGGAATAATCATTTCTCGAGATATAGCAAAGCGACTTGAACTAAATGTTGGAGACACGATCAATGTCGCTGGTGCCTTTGGTTCTGGCACCTTTGCTTTGACGATTGTCGGTCTGATTGGATATCAATCTATCATTGAGATTGCTATTGCTGGATTCTCCTTCACATTGGGTGGTGATTACATCTCGATTGTATCAGAGACCTTCTTGAATGACAGCATGCTCATCTACACATCAACTGCTAATGTGTTGGTGGACACAAGTCCAGGTATGAACGGTACGATGCTCCAAGAGCAGTTTATCCAAGATTTTCAAGATGAGGCTTATACCAGTTATTCAGTGACTTCTGAGGTGGCTGATTACCAATCAAGCGCACTCAGAAGCGGTACGACTAAAATACAGTGGATGGCAATCAGTTTTGCAATCATTCTCGCGATGGTGGGCACAGGTCTTGTTGTTCTACTTACCTTGAGGGAGAAAGATGCAGAAATTGCCTTATTATCTGTTCGAGGATTTAGCAAGTGGCAGGTATTCAAGACTCTTCTAGCGGAAGTTATGGTTACAGTCTTGTTCTCTCTATTATTAGGAGTACTAGTTGGGGTTGTGCAGAATCTAGGTCAGGCTGCGCAGTTGAATCAAAATGCCACTGGTCTGATAAGATATCAGGTCACTCTAGGGGGAGCAGCATTCTATACAAATCTGATACTCGTCGGGGTTGTGTTC
>CAZPWM010000025.1:7669-37675 GCA_964590575.1 uncultured archaeon | reverse complement strand
TGACTGCGCTGATGAAAGGTGCAGAGCCAATGACCGAGTACCCGAGTTATGTGGTCGGTACAGGAAAGTTGAGTTTACAAAACTCCCTAGCACTTCTTAATGCTGCATCGGTTGAAGGTGAACTACCTGCTCTGAGTCTAGCCTTTCCGGCCACACTACCAATCAACTATGAGAAACTTTTCTATAACGATACTTACGAGTTTAACATTAGACTTCTCACTTCAGGGAGTACTACATTCTCAGTTACAATCAATGGAGATTCCCCGGAAATTTTCAGCATTCCTTCCACTCTAGAAGTGAATCAAAGCCGTCTCATTCCTCTGAGAGTTGATATGCCTTCATCAGGACCCGAGATACTTAACAATACAATTCTGTTCACGTCTGGCGAGTTTGGAGAAACCAGCTTGGATGTTTCATTCGAGTTGACGTCTGCAATTGCTAGAGTTGCATTTGACATCAGTCATAGTTCTTGGTCAATAGACTCATACTATGGGCAGTTTAGAGAGTTTTACAAGGAATTGACTGCAAACGACATTTCAGTCACAGAGATCCGGAACAGTACTGCAACAACACTTGAGGTCTTGCAGCAATTCGATTCAATCGTCATTCTGGACCCATGTGTCTATGACTACAACGAAACCATCCCTTCTGAATCCACTATATACTCACTACCGTTCTCAGAAGCTGAGAAACAAGCCTATGGGGACTATTATAATGCAGGAGGAGGGATATTTCTGGCAACTCTAGGATCTAGTTATGCAAATATCACACAGGTGAATGATTTCCTCAGCTTCACCGGTTTCGAACTGACAGATGTGGAGGTGCCTTCTGGCTCTAATCCAGCACTCATTGTTGATCTTGAAAGTCACATAATCACAGATGGCATCAGCGGGTTTCATTATGATGGAGCCATCTTGAATGTTCCACATGCAAATCGCCTGGCAAACTATCAACCCGCAGAGCCGGTCATCGGATATATGGAAGGTCCAGGTGGGGGAAGAATCGTTGTGACTGGAACAAACTTCTTCATTGACAATTATGCATTACTAGGAGAATATGGTTCTGGCGACGATGCACTCATCGCATTAAGGATAGTCTTGTGGATAACTAGACAGTTGTGATACCAAGGTGTATCTAGAAACACCATGATTGCGTGGATTCCCTGCTTTAAATATAAAAGGGAGTTCTATTGATGCACAAACAACCTTTCCGAGTCGAAGTCGGAACATGCTGGTGACATGAGATACCCTCAGGTCGCCAGCTCACCGATGTTTTTTCTTTTGATATTGTCTGTACCGTCATGCTTAACTTATAGATGCACAGGACCTCGTTATCTGGGCGTGAATCAAAGAATTGACGAGATCCACGAAAGCATCGTATGCAGTCCTTGCTGCAGTAACAATGGCGCATTTTCTAAACCATGTATATACCGGAGCTTTGTCCCCATTTCTCCCATTGATACAGATCGACTTGAGTCTGAACTACACTGAGATAGGTGTAATCACGAGCGCAGTAGTAATTGCGATGACCATCTCACATTTTGTGGTAGGGTATCTGGGTGACCGGGGATCTCGATGGCGAGACATGTTTATCTCAGCTAGTATACTGATGAGTGCATTCGCAATAATCCTTGTCAGTTATTCCAGCAGTTTTCTGATACTCGCAATATTCCAGTTCTTCTTGGGTGTTGGTGCTTCGGGATATCACCCAAGTGTGTTTCCAGCACTAGCTGAGAAATTTCCTCAGAGGGACCTTGCAAAGGCAACTGGAATCCAAGCCATGGGAGGTCTGATTGGGATGGCTATGATCCCATTCCTTGGAGTTACACTTCTTACTTGGCTTGGAGGTTGGCGACTGTCATTAATTGCTCTAGGGGTCATGGGACTCATGGTGTTCATCCCTTTCATCATTCTGATGAGATACTCCAACTCTGGATACGTTGAAGGATTTATTGACCAGGATGATGAGTGTGAAGGTGCGGATGGATGGACTGGGGCGTATTGGCTTGGGTTACTTTCTATGGGATTGAGAGGTATGTCCTTCAGATGCACATCGTTGCTCATGCCGCTGTACCTCGTGGATACATATCCAGTTGATCTCTTTGGGGCAGGATACCTCACAACCATTATGCTCACCGCGGGTCTTTTTGGGGAGATTCTAGCAGGTTGGCTCTCAGACAAGTACAAAAAGCGCGTGATCTTCCTAGTGCTTTCAACAGGTGTGGCGACTCCAGCATTACTTCTTTTGAACTACTCTTTGAGTATTGGAGTATTAATCGCAATGCTAATTGTAGTCGGGTTCTTCTTCTATCTAGGAGTTCCTCCCAACACTGCATACCTGACAGAAATCAGTCCTCGAGAGAACAGGGGTCTCGCCTTTGGTCTGTTGTTCTCAGTAGGAGCACTCCCAGGAGCTATCTCACCCATTATTTTCGGATGGATAGGCGACCTATACGGTCTAAGGGCATCAGTACTGTTCCTCGTAATAACAACGATACTTGCAACAATCGTAGCTCTGCTAATGAAAGATGTCAAGCTCACAAGTATCGACGAATCCGAACTGAATGTAGATTCTCAACCTTCAATTGAGTAGGACAGTTATTCACCTTCAGACAGTCTGATATAGTAGAGAGCCGTGAGAAAATCTGATGTTTGACTATCATATCCATCCCAACTATTCGATTGATGCAGAGGGAGAAATAGAGGAGTTCTGCAAAGCTGCACTTGAGGTTGGCCTCAGGGAAATTGCATTCACAACCCACTTGGATTCTGACAGAGTAGCTGAGGATTGTTATGTGAATGTCAAGGGGAAGAAGATAGACATCGAGTCGAGTGTCTGGTTTGAAGATTATGAATCAACAATCAAAACTGCAGGAGACCACTACCAAGACATGGGTCTTAGGGTACTGCTTGGTGTGGAAGTGGACTGTTTCCCAGGAGTCCAGGAAGCACTTCCAGAGAGGTTCTTCTCAACTGATTTTGACATCGTAATAGGTTCAGTCCATCTGATTGACCATATAGCAATCTCAGCAAATGGGAGAGCAGAAGAAGTATTCAGAAAATATTCGATGCAGGAACTGGGAGAGAGATATTACTCGATTTTACTCGACTCAATTGATTTAGAGATTTTTGATGTGCTAGCACACATTGATCTGTATCGACGATATGGCGAGGTATTCTATGGTAAACCCATCCATGATATCTGGAAACCTCATTTGAAGGAACTATCTAGGAGGATGATTTCCAAGAATGTTGGTTTTGAAATAAACACATCCTCTTTGCGGAGGGGAATGCCACAACCTATGCCAGAAGAACAAATCATTCGAGCCCTGAGTAAAGAAGGAGTTACAACAGTCACGGTTGGTTCTGATGCCCACACACCGATTGATATTGGGAAGGGTATCAATATCGCACTAGATTTGATTAAAGAAGCGGGTTTTGATGGACCCTCCACATATCGGAAGAGAAAATCAACCGTCGTATCATGGTCAGACTATGAGAAACAGAATTAAACTGGTTTGTGCTCAATTTTTCCGGTGATCTTTTGAAAAATGGTCTTTCTATTGCTCTAGCCCTCATTGGAGGGTTCTTACTTGTACAAGCTAGCTGGGTTGGAAATGTTGGCTTCATTGCGGATATCGTATATTTTGCACAAAATTACTTCTCTCCACTAATGTCTGAAACTGTAGAATTAGTGTTGACTATCTTGTTCTACATTGCATCACTAGGAGGTGTCGCAGTTATCATTGGGGGAGTGCTCATTGGATTGAGCAAAATTCGCATAGGTAAGTTTGTCATCGGGTTGGGTGCTGGTGTCGGTTTCTTCGGGCTAATCATCATGCTTGTGGAAGCATACATGATAGGTGGCGTGTTAGGATTCACCCAGATTCTTACCTATGTTTCCCAGTCCATCGCTTGGATTGGTGTGATAATGTCCATCGTAGCTCGAAGAAAGGTTAAGTCGGATTAGGTATACTACGTAATCCTTATTCCTACTATATGGACAAGAAACTCGATTATATTGTCCGAGAAAAACACAGACAAGCTGCAAGAGTCTCTTACCCTCTTGGAAGCAGGATTGGTTGAGAAGGCTATAGTAGTCTTAAGAGAATTAGTTGAACAAAGACCGGACGGAATAGAAGGATGGTATAATCTGGGGTATGCCTTAAACGAAGCTGAACAGTATGAAGAAGCCGTCAAAGCTTATGACGAAGCCTTGGCTATTGATAACTTCATCTTTGAAATCTGGTTCAATAAAGGTGCTGCGCTCTATGCTATGAGAGATTTTGAAGCAGCCCGGGAGTGTTATGAGGAGGCTTTGGAGGTCAATCCAGATGATGCTGAAGCTTGGAATAATTTAGGCAACTGCCACTCAAGACTTGCTGATGGAGAAGCAGCAATAAATGCCTACACACGAGCCGTCGCCTTGAAACCTGATTATGCTGAAGCATTCTACAACAAGGCAAATGCTCACTTCATAGAGGAGCAGGACGAAAAAGCAATTACCTATGCAGAACTTGCAGTGGAGTTGAATCCACAGCTAAGCAGGATGGTGGACCAGTGGATCAATGTGGCAAGGAACCGGTTGACTTCTAGACGAGAAAATGCTGAGTACAAGAGGAAGCAATTGGGGAAGAAAGAAACTGAAGAGCCCTAAGCTTATCGGAGTACAAATTGATTGATTCATCAGACCTAAAAGGAGTCCTAATACTCCTTAGATTATGATGCCTCAATTTCCAGATGACGAAGAGGGCTTTAGTGCGCCTGCACAAAAATATGTAGCAGCCGCTGTCGTCATCATCTTCGTAGGGGGGGTTGTCCTCTCGTTACTCGCTGGACAAGGATTCATACCAATCGATCCAGTCATGACTATGGGATTGGCAATCATGCTTGTTGTTATTGTGGTTTGTTGCAGTGCATCCCAGATGATTGCATCGTACTCACAAAAGATACCAGAGTACAGTGAAATGGAGAGTAGATACGACGAGGCAAAAATACACTATGAAAATGGAGAGTATGAAGAAGCACTTGAAATCTTCAAAGCGTTAGCTGGTCCACAGCTAAATCACAAGAGAGCATTATACTATGGCGCACGATGTTTTGAGGCACTCAATGATTGGGAAAATATGAAGATTTTCTGTAAGGCATATCTCACTTTAAAACCAAAAGACAAAGAGGTCTGGGAGATGCTCAATCGAGCTCATAAGAAACTCTTCGAATATGAGAAAGCCCAAGAAGCTCTAGATAGAGCAAACAGACTCAAATGATAAATTCATATTCCCCTCCAAACAACGATAAGATTAGTGGGATGCTGATGCTCAGAAACAATATGAGAGAGGTCTGTGAAGAAACCTGAGGTGGGTTTTTGCAATGAGCGGTATGGGGCGGCTATAACTGCCCAGATTGATGATCAACAAGCAAAAAGATGTCATTACTCCGGAGGAGGTGTTACATGGCATCAATATGTGAAAGGACAGACAGTTCGTATTAGATCAAGTTCCCTACTGGTTGATTTTATTTCTTAGATACCCAATTTTCTCAACATACACCTCGACTTTATCACCAGCTTTCAAAAATTCCGGAGGATTTCTGACAAAGCCCACTCCAGAAGGTGTGCCGGTGGCTATGACATCACCAGGTTCGAGGGTGAAAGATTTAGAGAGATATGATATGATTGTTGGAACTTTGAATATTAAGTTGGAGGTGGAAGACTCCTGTTTAACAACTCCATTTACCTTGGTATGCATCTTTAGATTCGATGCGTCGTCTAGCTCGTCCTGTGTAACTATACAAGGACCCATGGGGCAAAACCCATCAAGTGATTTACTACGTACCCATTGACCATCAGTCATTTGGAGGTCTCGAGCGGATATGTCATTAATCACAGTATACCCAGCCACAAATTCCAAGGATTTTTTCTCACTGACATTTTTACAGGTCTTCCCGATAACGATTCCCAATTCCACCTCCCAATCGATCTTGGATGAAACATCAGGAATGGAAATATAATCATCCGGACCGATGACGCTTGACGGAAATTTTGCAAAGATGACTGGGAACTCAGGAACTTCAGAGTCCGTTTCCTCAACGTGATCTAAGTAGTTCTTACCTAGAGCCACAATCTTACCCGGACGGGACAATGGAGCGTCAAGAGTCACAGAACTCATTGGACGGGCCATAATTCGTTCACCTTCAGGGGTTTTCTCATACCGCTGGACAATCTGACGAACCACATCAATTCCTGACTCCCAATTTAGCAAGTCCATCATTGTTGTGGGGAAGCTGTGGCCCCTCACGTGATACTTTCGTCCAAAGTGTGAGGCCGCATCAGGGATATCAAGAATGCCAGATTTGAGTTCGACGCCAATTGAAGGCACACCCATTCTTGAGTATGTGACGAGTCGCATGATGTTTTCAATACAACCATCTCATTTATCGTTTATTGAAGAGTGGACAAACCTGAATATCAGGCTGTCCGTCCAGAAACGACACTGGATTTCGATTGAACATGGATTATATTCCTTGCTGCATTGATGTCAGCATGGAAATGCATATCACACATCCCACAATAGAAGTACGCTCCACCTTTCTTCTCGGTGGTGGAGGTCTCATCCTCTACTCTCTTCCCTCTCTCCCCACACATATGACAGGTCTGAGAGGTGTATCGTGGGTTGACAGTCCACACACTGTATCTTGAGTGCCCCATTGACTGCCGCATGTACCGGACTGTGTCGATGATTCTCCCCCACATATTTGAGTTCAGGTTGTACGACAGGTCCTTTGACCCGGCGTGCGCCTGAAAGCTCCTGAGGTCCTCAAAGAACAGCCTCTTCACGCGGTGCGCTTCACAGAACCACACTGTTTGAGAAGCTACCTGACGGGCAATCTCACGGTCGAGACGACGTACCTTTCTCCACTGCGCAGATGAGTGAATCTCCAGTCTCTGGAGGTGCGCAGGATAGCTCTGTCCCGGTCGTTTCTTGTGCCAGTTGTTCTTCTTCTTCGCAACCTGTGAAGTGAGGGTGTACGCATATTTCCTGATTGTTTCACGTTTCTGCACCAAGCGACCCACTATGATTAGGAGGTCCTTGAATGACTGATTCTCCTTCTCCACTGAGAGTGCCACTGGAACCCTGAGTCCCCTGTCAACCCCAGCCTTGGTGGTATACTCTCGTTTACCGAAGACACTGGAGCTCACAGGGCCGTTGGGAGTGAGGAACGGGATCTGCAGTATGACTTTGTTCCCCCTTAGGAGAATGCGAGGGGGAGCGCTTCGACGGGAACTCTTCAGTTTCTTCACCTCTTTCTCAAGCTCAACGACTTCTTTGGAATCGGAGTGCTTCTTCTGTTTGAGTCTTGAGAGTCTGTGAGCCGAATGCTGGAACCCGATAGTGTTCAACAGTTGTTGATGCATGTCCTCGAACTTGGCCGCTCGAAATGTCAGTTGCTCAGCACGATGGACCTCACCTCTCTCTCTTGCGGCCTGAGCTTTCTGTTTATTGCTGAACACCTCTCGTGGTAACCAATCGAGGAATCGCAATGTCAGGGTTTTCCCCTTAATAGGAGAGTCCTGATGGTGAGTCCCATCAATTCCCGGAGGAAGCTTGAGATGCAAGAGGACCTCGTTCTCTCGTTCCTCGTCCAGAGAGAACCAGTATCCCGGACCTGTTGAATTCTCCGTGGATGCGGAGAAGTCAAGACTGTAGCTCTTTGAGTTCTCCATCCCTGAGTCCAAAGAGCTCCCTCGACAGTTCAGAGAGTCAATCCATCTCATGACATGCCGACGGGAGAATGCTGTCCTACCAGGTCAGTATATTCTAGAGGAATGGACACCGGACATCTCTATTGGAATGGATAAGATCAGATTCAGTCTTGAGTCCCAGGTCACTGGAGAGAAACATACTCATTTTGTGAATGCGAAGAGAGGAGATTTGATGCATCCTGAGAGGCTCGCAGATCTTCTAGAACAGGAGATGAAGGTGCTAGTGGAGAGAGAGAGGCTGGGGGACAACGAACAGCTGAGAGGGCTCATCCAAGAACTTATTGATGAGATAATTGAATTGGAGGGCGAATCAGGACTTACATCCTTGAAGTATGAGGATCTTGGTGAAGTGTCACTGGGATATGATGGGAAAGCGCTTGAAGCAATCTTCACATCCTCAGATGGTGAAATGATTTGTATACAGGTGACACAGGCAATCCATGTATATCTGGACTGGGTGGCGTTCTTCGGCGGCATCAACAAATATGATATAGAAACTCATGTGACCACAGTTCTCTCACAGTATGACATCAGTGATGAGGTCATAGATGAAGTGATCAAAGATGTGTTTGTAGAACTTGAAGACCAAGGAGTCGTCTTTAGGGAAGAAGGTTAAATTCATTCAAATGGTTTGCTAAGAGATGTCCAACTTTGTCCAAGTTTCTTTTGGCTGTTAGAAACCCTGCGTATATTGTTTACTATCTAAACAAATATTTGAGTTACAACCATCAACATTGTGATTGATATGGGTTTTTTGGCGGTACTTTCATGATCATATCATCATATGCCGTCTAAATACGAAACAGGTTCTTCCAGTCTATTTCTGAGCTTTAATCAAAATGGGAGAGATGAAACTATAGACAATTTATCAAACAAAGCACTGATTTGTGTCTATATTTTTCAAAACACAACCATGAAGAATCATTTATCCGTACTGGTGCAGAACTCGATTGTGGTGGAATACTTGGTTGGAAACCGTTCCTTGGATGAATTACCAGATCAGGTCTTTGTCGCTCTTGGAAGAAGAGGGATGGAAGCCTTGATACTTAAAGAATGCACATACGATTGTGATGGACAAGAGCTCAACCTAATTCAACCCCCGAAAGTCAAGGAGATTCCCAGCAAAGGCATCTTTGAGATTGAGGAAGATTGGCTGGTTGAGTGTGCAAAGTGCAGTCGCCAATTCATAATACGATGCAAAATTCGCTACCTGGATGGTGAAAGACTAGATACAAAAGTGAATTTGATTGATGATGACGGGAACGATCTCGGTTGGTTAGGGAGTTACTAGGTGATTTAGAGTGGGTCGTATCTACAAGATTGCAGTCCTACCAGGAGATGGTATAGGAAAAGAGGTCATTTCAGAAGTCATGAGAGTTGTGGAAGAAGCAGTTATTCCCGCGGGCAATATTGACTTGAAGTTCCGTAAGTTCGAGTGTGGAGGTGAATATTACCTCAAGACTCGACGTGAATGGACAAAGGATGCTGAGGTATTCACAAAGACTGAAGCGGATGCAATCTTACTTGGGGGTATTGGCGCAAAGGGGCCAGATGGAAGAATCGTTCGACGCCCGGATGGTAATCTCGCAGGGTATAGTGTCGTAATTGGTCTAAGACAGGAACTCGACCTCTACGCTAATGTTAGACCTGTGAAGTTATTTGAGGGGGTTCCAACACCTCTCGGTGGTAAAGAGCCAAATGATATTGATATGGTCATAGTACGTGAAAACACCGAGGGTCTCTACATCCCTGCACATGGCAGAATCACTGAAGCGGACAGAGATTTCGCATACGATTTGAGGATGATAACTGCCAAAGGGTCTGAAAGAATTGCTAGATATGCGTTCGAACTTGCAAAGAAACGAAATGGAGCCCCTGTTGACAAGGTAAGACGTGTGACATGCGTCGATAAAAGTAACCTCCTTGCCGGGTGTCAGCTTTTCAGAGAATATTTTGATAAAGTTGGGGAGAACTATAAAGAAATTACTAGAGATTACGCCTACGTTGACGCATGGACTTTGCTAGCCCTTAGGAGACCGGAATACTATGATGTGGTTGTGGCACCAAATGCCTTTGGTGATATAATCAGTGACCTAGGTGCCGCTTTTGTGGGAGGTCTAGGAGTAGCTCCATCTGGGAATATTGGAAAGGATCATGCAGTCTTTGAACCAGTACACGGATCCGCACCAGATATTGCAGGTACAGGGCAAGCCAATCCAATTGCGGCATTGCTCTCAACAGCAATGATGCTTGAATGGCTGAGTAAGAAGTTTGATGACCGTGTTCCGGCGAAGACAGCTGAATGGATAAGAGAAGCTGTTGAAGCTGCCCTTCGTGATGGGAAGATAAGAACCCCAGACCTATGCCTTGGAAAATGGTCTAATGTTAAACCTTCGACAACTAAAGAGGTCACGACAGAGATTATCAAAAAGATGAAGGGATGAATTCATGGGACAGACATTAGCTGAGAAGATTTTGGCAAGTCACACAAATGATGGCAAGGCTAGTGTAGGAGAGATTATACAGGCCCGTATCGACCTATTGATGGTCCATGAGGTTCTCGGTTCAAGAATTTTGCCCATCCTAGATGATATGGGTTTCAAGAAGGTATGGAACCCAAACAGGGTCCTTGTTGTCAACGATCACTGGGCACCTGCATCGGACATCAATAGTGCTGAGATTCACAGGAGAAATCGGAATTTTGTGAAGCAACAGGGAATCACTAATTTCTGTGATGTGGACTGTGGTATATCTCATCAAATTCTTCCAGAGATGGGATTAGTAGTCCCCGGTGCACTCATCATCGGGAGTGATTCCCATTCAACAACCTACGGTGCATTCAATGCATTCTCAACGGGACTCGCAGCCACTGATTCAGCACTAATCCTTGCTACAGGAGAGTGCTGGTTCAGAGTTCCTGAATCGTTGAAGATTGTAGTCACCGGAGAACTTCATGACAGGGTGATGAGCAAGGACCTGATTTTAAAGATAATAAGTGAGCTTGGTCCAGATGGAGCAAATTATCAATCGATGGAGTTTCATGGGTCAACAATTGAAGCCATGAGTGTTAGCGAAAGAATGACCATGTGCAACATGACAGTTGAGGCTGGAGCGAAGTGTGCACCAATGCCTATCAATCAAGATGTTAAGTTCTGGATTGAAGACTATGCGCCAAAGAAAAAATGGAAAGAAGTCAAGGTTGACACTGATGCAGAGTATGTCGACGTGATGCACTTT
The DNA here is from genome assembly GCA_964590575.1 of uncultured archaeon. Taxonomy (GTDB): domain Archaea; phylum Asgardarchaeota; class Thorarchaeia; order Thorarchaeales; family Thorarchaeaceae; genus SMTZ1-45. The sequence continues at coordinate 26,677 of CAZPWM010000025.1, read as the reverse complement.
GACCTTAATAGTGAACCACTAGAGCCAACAGTAGCCCCTCCGGACCTTCCCACAAATGGAAAACCTGTGGCGGAGGTTGCAGGGGTTCCTATTGATCAAGCATTCATTGGGTCATGTACAAATGGTCGGATTGGTGACTTGATCATAGCTGCAGAGATCCTCAAAGGTAAGAAGGTGCACGATGGTGTTCGACTCATTATCACTCCCGCGAGTAAGGCAACATACATGGAAGCTCTTGAACGAGGTATCATCAAGATTCTAATGGATGCAGGAGGGATTGTCACCAACTCCACTTGTGGCGCTTGCGTGGGTGGTCACTTGGGAGTGTTGGGAGCCGGTGAAGTGTGCGTTTCAAGCACTAATCGCAACTTCAAAGGACGAATGGGACATCACGATTCCCGAATCTACCTTGCTTCTCCTGCGACTGTAGCTGCTAGCGCTCTGAAGGGAGTAATCGCAGATCCAAGGAGTGTGTGAGCAATTGAAAAAGGAGCTTGATAATATCAGCGGGCGTGCTTGGATTTTCGGCAATAACATCAATACCGACCAAATAATTCAAGGACGGTATCTAACACTCCTCGACTACAAAGAGATGGCAAAACATACCTTTGAAATTCCTCGACCTTTGTTTGCATCGAGAGTGAAAGAAAATGATGTTATCATAGCTGGCCGAAATTTTGGTGGAGGTTCTTCACGTGAAGAGGCACCGAAAGTACTCGTGCACAGTGGAATTGGGTGTGTTGTAGCTGAATCATTTGCGCGAATCTTCTACCGAAATTCATTCAACATAGGCCTTCCACTTCTTATAATTCCGAATATCTCAAAGCTTGTCAAAGATGGAGAGACCGTGATAGTCAATCTTTGGAAAGGAACCCTGACAATCAAAGACAAAAGCGAGGTCATTCATGGAAAACCCTTGCCAGAGAAAATGCTTGAGATACTCAAAGCTGGAGGCGCCGTTCCTTGGTATAGGAAAAACCATTGATTCTAAATTTGGTTGTTGGGAAACACTAAAAGGGGATCAATCTGAAAAAATCGATAGACATCTTCTGAGAGGTCAATTGATGAACGTACTAGTCTTTCTTCTAATAAGCTTGATAGTTCATGCGATTCCAATCCCCTTCAGACAAGAAATGTTGCGGCCAAATCGACTGATCAAATGGCTTCCTTTTCGACTCGTTTGGGGAACAGCTGCATGGGCCATTATTTGTTTGCTAATGATGTCCACCCTTCCTTGGGCGGTCGTAACTCTCATAATTAGCTTTGGTGCATTATTAGTGGTTTCAAGTGGGTTTCGGGGTGGTGCAATCGAGGACGTACTGGAGGGCATAAGGGTCCCACTCACCTGTGTTGGAATGATTATCATCATAATCATACCAGCATTTTCTGGGATTATTAGTTGGACCGCAGACGTTTCTAATGCAGAATTTTTCAATTCTCAAATAATTGTAACCGATGAGCCACTATTCAATAACACGATTGCAGATAACAAGGTTAGACTGGTTACAGAGGAATATGCCAAATACGTGGCGGGTCAACACATGTCGCCTTTCGGTTCCAACGTTTTTGTTGCTGCAGCACATATTACTACAAACCCAAATGGGACGCTAGTGTGGGTATGCACGATAGTGTCGACCAATGTATTGGCTGAGAATTATGTGAAGGGATTCATTGTTATTGATGCTAATGACCCTCAAACAATAGAGCCACATCTCATTTTAAATACTACAATTCCAGTTGGTGAAGGTTTGTTCTGGGACAAGAATATTCAGTTTGGCAACTACCTCAATGACATGACCTCTAGCTATCAATATGCATATCCCACATGGGATCCTTCAGGTTCACTGGTGTATGTTCAAACACGAACACCACTGGGATTCGATTTTGTAGAGAGAGCAACAGGTCCGATTGTATATGCAGAGAATGGCACCGTCTTTAGTTACGCCTCAATCGCAGAAACCCCAGACTGGGTAACTCAAGCGTATGGTGAAGAATACTTAGAACGCCAGATATCAAGATGGGGTGGATATCGTCGTGGAAACGGTTTCGACCTCTTTGCAGGGGGTCTGTTGTGGTTTATTCCACCATCGAATGATAGGTTAGAGATACATGAGGACACTCGTTACATACTCAATCCTGACACAAACCGAGTTGAGGCTTTCATTGCAATGAATCCTGTGACTTCATCTCGAACCTTAGCAGGTGTATTCAGAGCGACAAAAGATGCTGTCTATTACCATGATCTGAGTGAGTTTGGTTATGTCAGCGGTGACGCTGCTGCGGCTAATGTTGTAGCGGATATTGGTGCTCCAGCAAGTGGAATATACTATGGAGCTATGCCTCTTCTCTATCCGGTTGTTATCAACTCCACCCTGACCAAGTGGACATGGTATGCTCCAATCTACTGGGCGGATTTCTACTATGATTCCGACACTGAGGAGTACACCGCCACAAATATGCGCCTTCATGCGTTAGGAATGGTTGATGCCTCAAACATAGACCGGTTTAAGTGGGTACCTCTGGGAGGAGAAATCTCAGGCGAGGAATTGGTGTACCAAACACGTTCAGAGTATGTAAAACTCTTTGGTGGTAGCATTGAACCTGAGCTATCAGATACATTCAATATGACAGCTACTGTTGTCAGCAAAGCCTTTGACACTGTAGACTCAAATCTGCGTATCGTTTTAGGTACGGACAATGCAACATATCCATACCTTGAGGGAGCTCGTGACTGGATGAATTTGACTGACTGGTACACTCTACTCTTAGAGATTGATGTTAGTGATAGTTTCACAGCAACAATCCAGATGGTTGGTAACATGTATAGAATCGTAGCAATAGTCAAAAATTAGAAATCGGAAGGGGAATCTCCCCTTCCAGCTCCTTTCTTATCAGCCAGGAAAGAATTCTTTGAAGACCTCTCGCTGGATTAAGAAACGGAGAATTTCTGCAGTCCCTCCACCAATTGTCATTAAACGAGCGTCTCTTAGGAAGCGCTCGATTGGATAGTCTGTTGTATAACCCATGCCACCAAGTATCTGCAGGGCATCATTTGTGATTTGGACAGCAGCCTCGGTTGTATATAGCTTGGCAATAGAAGCTTCTTTGGTAATATTTTCACCACGATCATACATTCGTGCTGCAGTGAGTGTGAGTGCACGACCAGCCTCTAGTTTCATGGCCATGTCAGCGATTTTGAAACTCACTCCCTCAAATGCACGGATAGGCCTACCAAACTGATGACGTTCGGTTGCGTACTTGACTGCGATCTCGTAGGGAGTTCTTGCATAACCAATTGCCTCGCCTGCAATTGCTGTTCTCTCTGAGTCGAGCTCATCCATAAGGATGTGGAACCCTGCCCCAGGCTTTCCAAGGAGCATATCTCCAGGCACACGGAGATCCTCAAACTTTAACCATGAAACTCGTGCTGATTTCATTCCAAGAAGGTCGTGGTCCTGAATAACGCTAAATCCATCCATAGTTGTATCAATGATGAATGCAGACATTCCCTCCTTAGATTTGACCGCGGGTTCTGTAATAGCAAATGCGCACATGAAGTCAGCTTGACTCCCATTGGTGATGAATCTCTTCTCACCGTTGAGAATCCAGTCGTCCCCATCTTTCACAGCCTGCGTCTTCATTCCAGCTGTATCACTCCCCACATCAGGTTCTGTTATCCCGATACACCCAATCTTGTCGCCAGCCACAACTGGTTCTAGGTACTTCTTCTTCTGTTCATTAGTACCAAATCGAGCGACAGGCATGCCATAAAGGGTAGTTGATGCCATCCTAGCCATATCGAGACCGCCATTAACAGCGGAAATCTCTTCAGCAACTATGATCTCATAGGAGAGACCACATTCGGTCCCGCCAACAGATTTGTCATGGTGAACACCCATGTAACCAGCTTTTCCGATTTTTCTTAGGAGCTCACGGGGATAAGGACCTTTGTCTATTTCATCCGCAACAGGTGCAATCTCCTTCGCACAAAACTCCTGTACCTTTTGTCTAAAGGTTATTTCATCATCAGTCCAAAGAACATTAGAAAGATAGTTAACCATCGTTCAAACCTATGAGGGGTAGTAGAGAACTTGCTTAAATCCATAGCTGCCCGTGCACTCTAATATCATCTAATGGTCCGATAACAGAATCTATCTTTAGAGTCAACTTGTATCTCGACTTGATCTCCGATATTTAGCGGGGACCAAAATTGCTCATTGGCTAAGCACAAGATCAATGCTCCTTTTTCGAGTTCTACAAGTGCCAATGACAAAGGAGCCTCAAAACCTTCTGGGGGCATCTGAAGAGTAGTGTAACTTTGAACAACTCCTCGATTAGATAACGCCACTATTTCCATAGGACCTGCACTCTTTCCACAATATGGACAGGTCTCTCTTGGAGGGACTATCACTCTATCACAAAGGCTACACTTTGAGCTGGTTATTGACTTCCCTAACATGATATTCCAATCTCACTATCACTTCATGTTAAGGTTTCGTGAGTGTCTGAATCAGAATGAGATACGGTTCGGTATGTCTTCTGTAACTATTCCTGGACCAAAATAGTTTCAACAAGAGCAAGTAATTCTTGTTTTGATAATCGTTTCAAATCAGATAGAGAGGTGCTCTCTTTAATCTCAGCGGGAATGAGATCTAATAATTCTCGTTTCGTGAGTTTCGATAGGCTCTCAGGAAAATCTTGCTCACAAGAATCCTCTGATTGTTGACTATTTGATTCAACAATAGAATCTTCCGAATCCAGTGGAGAGTCGGGTGGGTCCTTCATTCATACCACCAACCATAGTTCAATCAAGCTCGACTGCGAGTCTTGAATGTGCTCACGACAGATTTGAGGTGCTTCTTCAAAAATTTCCTAAATTTCAGATTCTCTGTGAGGTAGATTGTTGAACGTTCGGTAAGATTACTAATACCGTCTTCCACCTCAACAGCTTCGCCTAGGTCTTCCAAATCGGTCTGGAATACTTTATCAATTGCATGTGGAGAGAAGCCCTCTTTCTTATAGACTGGGAGAATCTGAGATTTTGTGCCACTTCCACCAAGTTTGAGAAGTGACAAGAGCATCAACCAATGATGCCAGGCAAGTGTATAGTTCTCAAGAAAACGCATGACTTCTTCTAGTGTCCTAACCAATCTATCTTCCTTCCTGTTCGTAATCATCACCCTTCTCAGGACCTGTATATTCAGGTGTTGGCATGATCAAATCTGAGGGGTCAAGGGATTCAGTTGCACTACCATCAGACTCTGCACGAGCATTTTCAAGTAAAGTTTCCTCAGAGGATTCAACATCCGAAACCAAGTCAGACAGACTGCGAGGTCGGACACGGTCTCCTTCGATCTCCAAAAGACCTGCTTCAACGAATTTCTGTAAATTCCTTTTGAGTAATACAGTGGGTATTCCTAGGGCAGAAGAGAGATGTGGTAGTTGGAACCACTGAGTCTTGTCTGCAACAAGGAAGTATGCTTTGAAAGTCGGGTCATCCTCCGCAACCCTATAGAGCGTGTCCCAACGAGCCTGTAATTCAGCCACTTTGGCATTCATCTCATCAACTTCCGCCTGATAGTCTCTCTCAGAACCGGTCAACGATGCAAGTTTGTCAGACATCTCGATTATTTGAGAGTCAGCAGTAATTTTCTCTTGCTTTAGCTGTTCTAGGTCAGACCGAAGTACCAATAGTTCTGCTTCCTTTTGTCCGAGTTGCTCGTTTACTTGTGCGAGCTGGCCTTGTAATTGTGACAGCTCGAGCACTTTAGATTCATAATCAGTTGCCACCTGCTCTGCTGAGTCTAGTGCCTTCAACAGCTCTTTTTGCTGCTCAGCTTGCGACTGTGCTTGCCCTAACTCACCTTTCAGTTGAGAAACTACATCATCTCTTTCCTGCAATTGTGCATTGAGGTCCTTGATGCTATCGTGCATCCGAACCATTTCCTCACTTGACTGTGACATCAGATCCTCTCGGTGGCGCATTCGTTCCTCAAGCTCGTTGGATTTTCCTCGCCATTTACGAACTTCACCACGAGCTGTTTCTAATTGCTTGTCCATCTCGCTGAGTTTAGCGTACATTTGCAGTAATTTTGCCTGAACATTTCCAGATGCTTGCCCAATATTACGGACTGCACCCTTCCCAGTCTTTTCAATCACATCAGCAATAGTTGCTTTGCTCTTCTCAATTGCTTCACGGACTGGTGCGAAAACAGCCTCGACAGAGAGTTCAGATTCGAGTTCGTCCTTGACTAACTTTGCAGCTCCTGTTGCAAACACACCTAAACCTGCATTAGCTAGCTTTTTACTTAATGATGCATAGATTTGTGCGGTCTTAGAATCTAAATCAGGTCCCACTGAGCTTAAAGCATCCTCGATTGTAGATAGAAGATCCTCCATTCGTGTTTGAAGCCTCTGGAAGGTCACATCTATTTGTTCAGTTTGTTTTTCTTCAGGCGCTACTGATTCTGCAGACGCTCGCGCGCCCATGGCTTCATCCATCAACCGTTGGGTTTCTCTCTCCAAGTCGGACTGTTCAGAACCTGTGTTCTCAGGATTGTTTCGGTCCGACACGAATATTCACCTTAGCTTAGAGTTCCGCGATAACCAACCTGAGTGAGTTTCACTGTGGTTTCCCTCAGATTCTCTGAAACCTGTGCGGCTTCCTGAATCCTAGCCATGAGTTCCTTTCTGAACTCAGCTGCCTCAAGTTTTCCATCCTCTAGTTTTCGTGTGAGGTCCTCTCGTTCTACTTTAAGCTCTTCACGACGTTGAACTAAACCCTCGTACTTCCCAAGAAGAGATGTAATCGTTTCAGGTCCGCTCTCGATGTCCGGAGCCTCAACTGATGCTGCAGATTTAATTTTAGTAGTTTCGTGAAGCCTTGCCACAGGTTGTGGTGCAGGCGTTTTCTTTCGTCTCCATCTGTCGAATAAACCCATTCCTACTCACCTTTACCGGAGTTTGCCTTCCAGCTCTTTCAGCTTTTCTTCAAGGCCTCTCCTCATTTCTCGCGCAGTACCTGCCTTTTCCTCGTACTCTTTGGCACCAGCAGGGTCATTCATAGTCATCTCTTCAAGCTCATTTTCTTTCTCAAAGAGTCGGCCTATCTTGATTTTCAAATCTCCAATTTCTTTTTCAAGGGTTTCATGGTTTTCATCCCGCACGGGTTCAGCTACTGGTACATCCTTCTTGGTCGAAAGTTCATCCAGAATCACGTCACCGCTTTCACTGACTTGCCTAGAATCCGAACCAACAGCTCCGGATACTGCAACTTTGATACCTTCATTGAAGCGTCGTTCCAGTCGTTCCATTCTCTCGACAATATCGGTCATCTTCTCATCGAGTTTCTTTATGGCTAATGTTTGTCTGTCAACTGTTTTGAACAGCTCGTCAGCGAATTCTTCGAAGTTTAAACCGTACTTGAAGCTGTCAAGAGTTTCCTTTATGCGTCCAATCTCACCAATCAAACGTTTTCGTTCTTCTTCAGTTACGACACTTTTCGTAAAATTACTTGGATCTGACATTCTAATCTACCTCCACAATCTCACCGACTATTGTAAAGTCAACCTCTTCAAAGGCCACTGCTCTCAGTAGTTTCAACCATCGGTCTCTGAAATCTCGCTGGTTTGCCTGCATTCCATAAGCTGGCACACCTAGTTTCTTTCCGACCTCTTCAGGTGATAGCGCCCCTTGCAAGTCTTGTTTGTTTGCTATTGCTATTGCTCTTGCATATGGCAGTTCAGCTCTTAACACTGGATATGCAACACGCTTTGTCCAGGCTAGGTTTTCCTTGGTAGAGTCAGTAACAAGTACTACAAGACTGCCGGATCGGATGATCTTCCCCCACTCCTGCACGAATCGATCTTGGCCTCCTAAATCGAAAATACTGAAGATATAGGGGTCGAAATCAGCCTTGAGGAATGCTTTATCACCAAAAAACGTGGGCACATACTCTTGAGGTGGACCTCGCGATGGAAGGGTTGCCAGCTCGAGCAGAGTAGTTTTCCCAGTACCACCATGTCCTGCTAGACACATCTTCACAGGAATCTTTCCAACAACCTTTCTGAAACCTATACCGAACGGTGAAAAATCAGTTGACTTCCATTCATTAGATTCAAGAGTACTCTCAAATACAGTCATGAACTTGGACACAAGATCCATCATAGCCTCAATCACTTTCTGAAGAGATGCTTGACGGTCCATTGTTACAATGAATTGCGTGTTATGGGAGTTCATGTAGACGTAGCGATAACGCTCAATCTCCATGCTGTCAATCTTCCACTCTTGGAGTTTCTGAGCTGAAGAAGAAACTAGCATCATCACTGCTGATGTGTCGAGGTCCTTGTTAGGAACTATGACGTCTTCAAATAGTGTCTGGCCATCTTTGAAGATGTGTATCTCTCGTATCATGGTGGTTATACCTCATCAACTGCATCCATGTAGTCGAGAAGTTCCTGAAGCTCCTTCTTACTGAGCTTCCTTAGTTCTTCTATAGGATAGCGTTCTTTGATTTCAGGAGGCAGAAGGTCAATCATTTCTTTCTTGCTTAACTTCGTAATAGACTCTTCAGCATCTGATTCAGTGACTTCTAAGTCCTCAGGAGCGTCTTCAGGTGGTGCTTCAACTACCTCGACATCTTCAGGTCCTGACTCAGGAATTGCTTCCTCGAGATCCGCCTCTTCCTCAATTTCGTCCAGCTCTGTTTCTTCGAGCTCAACCTCAGGCTCAGACTCTTCTGCTTCAGCTTCCTCAATCGCTTCCTCAACTACTTCGGGTTCTGGTTCAGGTACTTCCTCTTCAGGTTCTTCAGCTTCGACCTCAGCTGCTTGAGGTTCATCCTCTACTTCAGGAGCTTCAATAGTTTCAAGCTCGGCTTCAAGTTCAGCTTCAAAGTCAGGCTCATCTGTATCAACTTCTTCCTCAACGCCTAGGTCATCCAGGGCATCAAGTTCATCAAGTAGCTCACCAGCATCCTCATCGAAGATAACCTCACCAACATCGTCAGGTCCAGCCTCGATGACTGGAGCTGCAATGTCAAGTTCTGCAAGGCCGGGGGCCAGTAATTCAGACACAACCATGCCCATGGTCTTGATCTTCTCGACCTTAGCAGTCTTACCTTTCTCAATCTGGTTCAATGCCTTGTCAATCTGCTTAATTTGGTATGGAATCCGCATGCGTCTGACTGCCACGACACCACTAACCATTATTCCAAATAGAAGCGTCATTAGCATTATCGTATTGACTGTAGTCTTTGAATACCTACCGAGTAGACCAAAGTTGTATGTTGGTTCACTGACATAAACGGTCAACCGGTAGACATCTGCGCCGGTGTATGATTCATACAGAGACGCATTTGCAATGAATGCAATTTCGTATGCAGCAGTCCTAATCTCACCCACGTCTGCGGCTGTAATAACCACTGCAAAGTGCGTTGAATTGTAAACTTCAACAGGTAGATTCGACCCATCGGGTAGCTGAGCAGTGACGACACCACCAGGAACGGCTTGGTTATTGAGCGTGTCCCAGTATGCAAAGTATACGGTGATTATACTACCATACTCTATTGTAATCTCATCATCAAATGTCAGAGTTGTTGGCGCTAACAAGATCAAAGGTATCTGTGTCATGGTGGTTGTGTAGTTCTGCAGAGTCACCGTGAAGTTCAACAGGTAAGTTTCTGGAGCAATGAGACCAGAAACAAGGGTAGGTGTGATAGCGAAATTATACTGACCAGGTGCGGGTGTTGAAGAGTGCTGGAAGGTTATGCCTCCCAGTTCAAAACTGATTGTTGCACCAGTCAATGGAGATCCACCATAGGTCAAATCGAAAGTGAGTGAAATACTGTCAGTGGAATCATATACAACTTCCAGGTCTGTTGTTTCGGTGTCCAAATCAGCAGTCAGAGGATCCAATACAAATGTAATATCATATGGTGTCACAGTATGGTTTTGAAGAGTCATGAACAATCTTAGTGTCCTTATACCTGCAGGCACCTCAGTGGTATCTATTGAAAGTGTATAGATTAGACTAGCGAAGTTGAAAGTACCACCTACAGATGGATAACCTACCCAAGAGTAGGTTCCAATTCCTTCAGGTGGATGGGTTACTTCTCCAGCATATAACACCCAGAACTGGACCTCCACAGAATCAGTCCATGTACCATTATAGACATTATCTTGGAGATGACCGGTAATGATATGGATCTCACAGAGAACGGGGTTAACTTGAACCTCAATCGCAATATCACCATCAACATAGTTAGGAATGGAATACCTAACTGTTACATCGTATGGAGTTTCACTTGCAGAGAAATACGCTGCAGAATCAAAGGTTACCCAGAATGTTCCGTTTCCATATGAAAACATAGGAACGATATAGGTACCATAAACAAGTTCCACAGTAGCACCATCCCATACCAACACATCATGTAATGTGTCACGTAGATTGACTTTGACAGTCATATCCTCAGACCATTCCGCTTCAACAGGACCAACCAAGTCCAAATTGGTTGGACTTTCGCTCATTAAGAAGTAGACCTCTTCAGTACCAGTTGCAAAGCCATCAGCTAGCATTGTGATTGACACTGGATAGAATCCATCAAAGTCATCAACATTCATTCCAAGGTATAGAGTATCCACAACGAAACTGTAAGAGCCATTTCCATAGTTGGTAACTCCACTAATACCTGTACCAAGCGGTATGATCTGAAAAATGACGGAGCTTGGAAGGATAATAGGTGCATTGTCAAGCGTATTGTTCCAATAGAACCAGACTGTAGCGATGTCTCCAAAGTAAGTTCTGAAGAGTTTGTGTGAGAGAATTATCTCATTAGGCACATCCTGAATCACTAGAAAAATAGTTGCTGTAGCTGATGAGGTACCTTTTGTTGCAATAAGTGTGATTTGATACTCATTAATCAATGGACTGGCTTGACTTCCCAGAAGGGTAATACCATATAGTCCAGGCATTCCGGGCACCTCAGTGAGACTCCCTGAGGCAATGAAGACCGGTAGGTCCCAATCATAGGTAATCATTGCACCAGTAATGTTTGTGTCAACTCGTGATGAATCCATCAATCTGACGACAATATCGAAGGTTCGCGTCCAATAAGCAATTAACGGAGTTTCTTCAGATCCGAAGTCTGTTTCGATTGTGATTGGAGTTCTAATCGTGACTGTTACAGTGTCTTCTTGAGATTCATGATTAGCTAGTGAGAAGCCTACTGAGATGATATAGACATCAGCGGGAATTGCGGTATCAAATGCGATTGAATATCTACCATTCCCTTGATAATTAACAACAACGGTACCGGGATAGTCTGTGGTTACCTGGGCACCCACAAGTCCAGTGCCACCTCTGAAGTAGTCAACAAAGAATATTGCGGGTTCAGTCCAATCAACTGTCAGAGCAGAAGGAGGTATCACAGTCAGGTTGGTTGTCGCCTCAGATACATCTAGGAAGCTAAAAGTTCCCACACCAATACCATAGTTAGCGTGGCTGCAGGTAATTCGGACTGTCCAGTTACCTACAGGGACGAGATTGCGGTAAAAATCATACGTCAGGTCTCCACCACTGGCACTCAGAATCCGAGTGACATTGAGATACGACACACCACCAGGGTATGTTACCCACTCTATCTTTACACTGACACTGGTTAAATCAGTCGGAGTGGAGTTCCATGCAATCTGATATTGGAATACAATACCATCTGCACTCAAAGACCACTCGTAACCAGGATTTGGAGTGATTACCACAACTGATGGGAGGTTATTGAGTGTAGCATCAATCGCGAAGGACTGATTGATATAGTTAGCCTTTTGCAGAGTAATGTACACCAAGTAGTTTCCTACATTGATACCACTTAGAGCTGCGACTGGCAAACTGTAGGTACCATTGCCATTGTTTGAGAGAAGACCACTTTTGAGTACTTGAGTACCATATTTGACAGAGTAAGTATAAACATCAAGATTGGACACATTCAAACCATTTGTAGTATCGTGGAGCCAATAGAGATGTTCTTCTTGCGTGCCATAGTATTCGACAATGTTAGCTGTTCCGATGCCTTGTGAAGTTGACGCTGCTTGAACTGTTAGGTAGATAGTTATAGGTGCAGGAGCATCCTTCAGACTGGTATCAGCCTCAATTACTATTACATACGCAGTGGATGAGATACCCAAGTTCCAGAAATCAGTGTCGATGGTTACAAGGAAGTATATTCCAACAGGATCATCGATCCATGTAGAAGCAGATTGGGTCCAGCTACCCCAACCAATAGGTGCACCATCAAGATAGATGGTGAAGTTTAGCCATGATGTTGAATCAAATGTGATTACAGATGTTGTGGGTCCTGTTCGGTCGAACCAACCCACAGAGAAGGTGGCATTTTGACCCCATTTAGCATTCATGAAGTATTTAGTGGAATTGAGCTCGGTGTATGCGGCACTATAGAGGGGTTCAGTGATTGTGATTCTGTTGATATACGTCCAATCAAAGTCACATTTCACAAGTAATTCAATGAACGTACCATTCTGTTCAGTACCCTTCACGACCGTCACGTTGTACGAAACAGAGTATGGGTATGAGAGATTTGCGTGGATATTCAGAAATGTTACATGACCTGTGCTGTTTGTTGTACCTTGCGCAACCAACCCCACACCTCTTAGAGTGACATTGACTTGAGCTCCTTCAACGTTAGCCAATCCAGGAGTTTGAACTCGTAGAACAAGGCGCGATAATGGAAGTTGAATTATTTCAGAGGTATAACTCTGCAAGTCACTGAGTGAAACTGTGTAATTCCTAGCTAGAGGGGTGTTTGCGTAATCATCAGCTTTCCAAACATCAAGGTTCCATGTACCGTTAACAATCCTATAGAAGGTATAATCACCTGAAACATCACTCGCCTTAGTAATTTGATATGCGTTCTCGTCAACTGAGTTGTTTATCTTAATCGAAGCTCCAACAACATCAAGCACATCCCAAGATACAACATGAATATCTAGAGTAATTAGTGGAAAGTCCCAATTGTGGTTGAAACTGCCTGTGTCGAACTCTGTTATGCCAATGTACCATCTTGCGAAGTTAGAGATGTCGTCGTATCCGTAGGACCACCCTAGCGAACCTGCATATCGAGCATATACATCGTAATTATTTCTTGGTACTCTATAGAAATGAGCTGTTCCAGTAGCATTGGTCTGTGCTTGAGCAACATAGTCTGCAGGATCTCCAGTCATTTCAACTAAGCGGACCGTTGTATCCTCATTGTCATTGTCTGCCATCGGATTATGCATCAAGTCTTCGAAATAGAGATCAACGTTCGCCATGCTGAGGGTAATCTCAATGTAGGTAACTGAATCTGTTACACCATTATCGCTTGTGTCATTTACCCAGACATTCGAGTATGATGTGCTTAGCCACGTAGCCGCGTCAATTGATGTAGAAATTCTGAAGGTTTGATTACTGAGACCCTCGAAGATTATTAGTCCATCAACATTGGTCAAACCAGATCTGCCAAGACCATTGTCATCTAGCCAGGGACTATCATCGGTATTTAGAAGCTCGACAAATGCTCCCTCAACTGGAAATCCATCAAGGTCAACAATAGTGACATCAAATTCGAAGAGCTTGACCTCGTCGCTAGCAAAAATAATAACACCAGCTTCATCGCCCTCGGGAGTATAAGATGGAACCATCCATCCATATCCTTGGTCTCCACTTGGATAATTGGGTGTTGAAGTTGAAAATGAACCACAGACGACTACACTAATTGTTGCATTTGAGTGTAGGTCGTGAAGTGACTGACTTGCAGACACGGGCATGTAGAAACCCGCGTCACCAGCTGGTAATTCCAGAGAAGAAGTGCCACTATAACTTGAAATGTCTATTTTTGCATTCTCCCATGCAAAGACGAATATCTTCTGACCTCTTCCTCCCCAGATTCTGTAATCAAGACCGAACCGTTTACCAGTCATTGTTGGATTCCAATCACCATAATCCACGACATTCGGAGGATTATAAACTCCTTCAACAAAAATCCTTGAACCAGCAGGTGCTCTAATTCTCAGAATATCTTCCGGATTTGAAGCACTAGATGTTCCTTGTGAAATAGTAGCAGAGCTGTTTACGGGAATGTTGGTGAGATTTACACCTTTGACCCAACCAGAGCCTGTGTTTCTCCACCACTCGACTGTGACCGGAGCAACACCAATGTTTGTGATACGAGTTCTGTCGTTGCTGTTACCCATATCAATTGTATAGAACTCTTCGCCAACAAGATCACCCGTAACTGATGTGAAGAAACCTCCAATATCACGAGAGTATCTTGCGTCAGAGTCACCAGCTCGAACTGAAACGGGTTTAGTGGAGTTTACCATCACGTAGGTTGTATAGACAACATCTCGTTTTGCGATGTATTCTCCAGCCTTGAGGACAGCTGGCCATAAGGAAACAGAAGTCCCATTATAGAAGCTCCAACCAGAGTCTAGAGTATCTCCAGCAGTCCATACATAGACCTGAGTATTGTCCTCATGTGCTTGTACCCAGTACTTACCTTCGTTATAGCTTTCGAATCCTTCAACACCACCAAGAATGAATTTAGTTCCAAGACCTTCACCATACTCATCAACACCAGGAAACCAGTCGTTGATTGCATTATTGGAGCCCTTATCACCATGACCCATTGACACTGCAAGAGGATAATTAGAATAGACAGTGTAGTATCCAAAGAAGTCGCTATAGGATGATGTTGTTGGTTCATACCGAACATTGTCAAACTTGTCAAGTGTACCACTTGGAGTGCTGTCTGGTGTCACTTGCGAGTTCTTCCAGCGAGTGTCCACACCATTATTCACAAAGTTTGGATCTTTCCAGGTGCCATCGCCCCCGTAGAGAGGATCATCAAACATCTCGAGGTAGTAGTTGTTATCATCATAGTACGAAACTAAGTTAATCAATGAGAAAGTATAGCTTTTGTAGATGAACGGATAGAAGCTTGGATAACTCACTACTCCTACATCCTGTTTGGCGTAGTAAATGTAAATGCAGTCCTCAGTAGTGTCTTGGTTGACATCTATCATGAAGGATACCCGCGCTGATTTTACGAAGTCGTTCCCAGAATAGTAGGTAATATTCCAGACTTGAAATTCCTTAGCGCTCCAACCCGGGTCCTGAAACTCCATAACACGAATGGAATCGCGATAACAATGTTGCTCATCGAACGTGAGGTAGACATGAATTGGGACATTGGTCCTGTCACTCACATTTGGTTCTGTGAAGTTGAAATATCGTCGGTAGATAAAGGTGGAATTCCACCAGGAAGCCTCATCCTGATAACCGGAGGTGATTGCACCATCATTGAGTGTGAGGAGAGTATCAGTAGTCATTTTGGTGGGACTGGTACTACCTATAGGTAATAGGAACAATGTGAGGAATCCCACTAGTAGAAGGAGTCGATATCTCTGATCCATTTTATTTAACCTCCATTGCAACACCAGAAGCGCGACTTGGATGCGCCTTCTTTAAGACCTCAAGAAAGTGCATTGCTTGTCGACTGACAATCTCTTCGTCATTGTACAGGTCAACGGTTCTTTGAATCAACCATTCCGGATAAACTGTCATGACCTCAGGATTACATTTTAGAATCACATATTGACGCCCGTCTTCATCATTGATTCTGGTAACAATATTCGCTTGCTCCAACGTTGTAAGCTGTTTCCTGAGCTTAGCCGCTGTGAGGTCGACCAATGCAGGAAGATGGTCTGCATCTTGTGGACCACCTCTTAGGACTTGAATCAGGTCATATGCCTCAAAGTCAAGCATATACTTGGATAGTTCTTCAGCCTCGGTCCATATAGTTTCGAAGAGGTCTTTCCTCAACCGAGCTAAATAGTCACGATGATATCTCCTAGATGTTTGAAGATAACTTTCAGCAACATCTGTGGGTAGTTTGCCCTTTCTGACTGATCTGATGGCATCTTGAGATATTGTTCGTAGTATAAAGAGTGCCCGTGTCAGATAGATGACCTCTGAAGAAAGTCCCTCTACCCAGCCTGTAGCGATAAGGCCCATTTTGACAAGGGGTCTCAGGACTATGTCTACATCAATCTTCTTACCAACTTCTTCAAAGATGAGTTGTTCAAGGTCAGTGGATAAGACAGTACCATTCTTCATTAGCGTCTGCATGATGGCTCTTCTCACTGGATCGTTGAGAATAGATGCTTGCCTTTGCTCAGCAGTCATCTGAGTGTATCGAGAGATTTGTTTGTAGAGCCGCGGTACCATCTTCTTGTATTCTTCATCCTCTGCATTAAGAAAAATCTGAGTTGCCATCTCTGGAAGTGCATCCTTGTAAACATCAGGATCTTCCTCAGATTGGAGTACTAAGAACACCATTGAGGGTAGACCTTTCAAATGCATATTGAGTCCGCCATAATATACAGCGAGTTTGAAATCATTGAATGCTAAAGAGCTGAATCCAGGTTTTTGAGACTCCTCAGTTTCACCAAGTGTGGCTATTCCATAGACCCTCATTGATGTAGTTGGGTCTAATCCAATTTGGAGGTTCTTTGGTGTTTTGGAAGTAACTACTGGTCCAAGCTCATCATCCCATTTTAGAACAGCAAGACCTTCGGGCATTTCGTTTTCGTCTCCGGAAATATCAGACGTGAATTTCCATAATGGAGAAGATAGATCTGAGCTCAATCTTCCCCAATACAGGAGGGATGATATATTGCATCATATCCAATACTTGGTTCCTTTCAGCGTCATTGGAAATTACTGCGACCGATATCATCTATTCATTCCTGATGTAAATAGAAAAAACTGGCCGAGATTAATAAGAAAATCGCGCATGCATTGTTCAAAGAACAATCTAGGATACTTTCTAGAGAACTCATGGAGCAGAGAAAATCCCAACCACCATATTGTTGCCAAAACCACCTATGTTTTGCGTAAGTCCAATGGTTGGAGAACTCACCTGCAAAGCCTTTGGTGCCTTTTGTAAAAGCTGGCAGTAGATGTCATGGATTTGAGCTACCCCGGTTCCTCCTGTAGGATGCCCTCGAGCTTTGAGACCTCCAGTTGTATTAACTGGGATTTGACCATCCACATTAGTGGCTCCATCTTTCACCATTTCAATTGCTTGACCACGATTTGCAAGTCCGACATCTTCCATATTCACTAATTCTAGAATCGAAAACGCGTCGTGTAGCTCACACACGTCAATATCCGTAGGATCGATCTTCGCCATAGAGAAGGCTCCGTCAGCAGCAGCTATTGTTGCCCCAAAAGATGTCAGTGACAGTCTATGTTGAATAGCATGATAGTCTGTTCCATGACCCACTCCTAGAACACGAACAGATTGATCCGAAACACCAAGGTCTCTCACTATTCTGTCAGATGCTAAGGCCAAAGCAGCTGCACCATCACTAGTAGGGCAACAATCGAATAATGTGAGCGGATCTGCTATAACTCTTGCATTGCGGACCTGTTCCATAGTGACTTCCTTTTGGAAATGAGCCAGCGGATTCTTTGCACCATTTCGATGTGCTTTCACTGGTAGTAAAGAGAGTTCATCCCGTTTGAGTCCATAGTCGTGCATGTAGCGACGTGCGACCATGGCCGCCAAGGCTGTGGGTGTAGCACCATAGCGGGTCTCATTCTCATATGACATCATCTTGGCAAGAATCTTCGATGCGGTTCCACGGTCCACCTCAGACATCTTCTCTACACCAATCACAAGAACAAGGTCAGAATATCCAGAAGCAATCATTGTGAATGCAGTTTCGAACGCGCTTGAGCCCGAGGAAGGACCGGTTTCCACCCGGGTTGCTCCTGCAGGAACAATCCCCAAGCTATCGGCTAGTAGTGTGGATAGATGACCCTTGTTGACGAACTCATCAGGATTCTGTGACCCCACAACAAGATGGTCAAATTTCAAATCTAAGGTCTGTGAGTCACTCATGGCCTTGAATGAGGCTATTTCAGCCAGTTGAACTAACGAATCGTTCAGAATACCAAAGGGAGTCATTCCAGCACCAATGATATTCACTGGCTCCATGATGTTCATACCTCACTCGATGAGCACAAGTAAATCATCGGGGGTCACCATCGAGCCAACCTCGACATTGACCTGCTTCACGGTTCCTGAAGAACCAGACTTCAGTTCATTGAACATCTTCATTGCTTCGAGTATGCACACAGTAGCTCCTTGTTTGACAGAGTCGCCAACTTTAACCTTGAGCTCAGTGATCTTACCAGGCATTGGCGGATAGATGCCACCACTCACCTTAGGACCGCTCTTTGCTCCAGCAGTACTCCTCACTGTTTCCTTTTTTCTTACCCGCTCCCATTCAAAAACGCGTTCCTCACCATTTATCTCCAGAGTTACAGACCTTCCTGCCTTTTTCAGAATCTTAACAGAATAATCTACTGCAGTATCATTAACTACCCAATTACCGTCCTCATCGAGTGTTGGTTTCATTGTAAAGCTCTGGTCACCCACGCTGATAACTAGCAGTCCACCTTCATCCAACATCTCGACATCAACTTCAAACGGTCTTTCATCCGTTGTGATCTTGTACTCTGGACTCATGACATTACCCCCTGCTTCTTCCACGCATGATGTCCTTACGACCCGCTGATGACCAGGCAGAAGATGACTGTTCCCATTGTCCAGGACTGTATTGGACGGTTCGCCCATCAACAAGATCGGACCTGCCAACGTCACTCCAGGTTTGGGCGCGACCAGAGGTAGCAGTTATTGCTCCAGGTCCTGCACCGTTCATATGGAGAACTGCTGCAGCAAGTGCCACTTCAAGTTCGGAGGTCATTGTACCACGACTCATTCGCTGAGCCTTACGCTTCAGAAAGTCTAAGGCATATTGAGGATAGAGTGCGTATGAAACGAGGTCTCTAGGAACATGTGGAATGTCTTTCAGCGCCTCACGGGCAGCAGGCAATTCAGGTTCTAACATGTCAGCAGGTCTACAGTCAAGAGGTTCTTCATCACCT
>CAZPWM010000025.1:0-7659 GCA_964590575.1 uncultured archaeon | reverse complement strand
CTATGGCTTTCTTTCTTACCTCAGGATCAATCTCTGCAGGTGGCCTTCCGTAGTAGCCTCTGACATACTGCTTGACCTCTGTTGGTATCATGCTGTATCTCTCACCAGTCACAACATTGAGTGTGGCCTGTGTACCCACAATCTGGCTTGAAGGAGTGACGAGAGGGGGATAGCCTAGTTCAGCCCGCACTCTGGGGACTTCTTCGAGGACCTCATCGTATCGGTCAAGTGCACCCTGTTCTCTAAGCTGATTGTCCAGGTTTGAAAGCATTCCTCCAGGAATCTGAAACACTAGAACTTGAGGGTTCACTCCTTGAAGACTTCCCTCGAACTGACCGTACTTTCTTCTAATCTTTCTGAAGTAATCTGCAATCTCTGAGAGGAGCTTGATGTCAAGCCCCGTGTCCCGTTTATTTCCTTTGAGAGCCTCAACAATAGACTCGGTCGCTGGTTGTGATGTTGCCATTGAGAGCGCTGATATCGCACAGTCCACAACATCAACTCCAGCCTCTGCAGCCTTCAGATAAGCCATTGCAGCCATTCCACTTGTATAATGTGAGTGAAGTTGAATGGGAATGTCAATCTCTTCCTTGAGTCTGGTGACAAGATCAAACGCGGCCGAAGGCGAGATCAATCCAGCCATGTCTTTGATACATATCGAGTCTGCGTCTCTCGCGTAGAGCTCTTTTGCCATCTCTACAAACTTCTCATTTGTATGGAACGGACTCAGGGTATAACAGAAACTTGCTTGGACGTGACCTCCCTCACGTTTCACGAACTTAATTGCAGCCTCCATGTTTCGAATATCGTTGAGTGCGTCAAAAATCCTGAATACATCAATCCCCACTTTCACGGATTCGGTTACAAACCCCTCAAGGACATCGTCACTATAATGACGATAACCCACAACGTTCTGAGCGCGCAATAACATCTGAAGACGTGTGTTTGGCATAGCATCACGAAGTCTTTCAACTCGTTCCCATGGGTCCTCATCAAGGAACCGCATCATGGAGTCAAAAGTGGCGCCACCGAACATCTCAAGGGACCAATATCCAACCTTGTCAAGTTTCTCACAGATTGGAATCATATCCTCTGTTCGCATTCTAGTTGCAAGAAGGGACTGATGAGCGTCACGAAGGACAGTGTCAGTAATCATAAGTTTGGTCATGGCCAGCCATCCTGAACGTAGTCGATGATGTATTTAGTAGTTCTGCTACCTCCCTTGAGTTGAATGAGATAGTCTTTGATAGATGAGTAGAGGAATGAAGATAAAGATAATCAGAAAGCTAACACCAAGTAGAATCCACTTCAAAGACGTAATGGCACTAGCAATCATGATTACAGGTCCAGAGAGACTCGGATATGCAGCAATCTGTGTAAGAACCAAGATGTTCTCAACATAATCTGAAATCCCTGCTAGTAATGGAATCAGAACTAGCTTCCTAGCGTGGGCGTTGTTAGGGTACAACCTCCTGAGTTCCATGTTCGTACCAAAGGCTAACGCAAACATGTAAGTCAGAGGAAACAGAAAATCGAGAATGTGCACCTGTGCCCAGACATTCAAACCCTCTTGACCGAGTGTGTTGAACACATCTGTGATCTCAGTAACAGAGTATGTCAATCGTGTGTCAGGCATCGTAACATCGCCATAGACATCATACACCCAGGTCTGGGTTAATGTCGCCATGACCATGACAACAACAAAACTTGAAACTATCACCACAGCAAGATTACGTAGGTTTGATTGATTATCAATTGTTTCTAGCAGTCGCACAAGTAATACCTCAATTCAAGAAAATTACACATAGTATTTGGAGATTTCTGAACCTCTGTTGGACTATTCATTTCAATATGTAAGAACTATCCATACACTGTCACAGTGAGTTGTTACGATAGAATTCTAACATCTCTTTGAACATTGGATCTCCTTGCATAGTATCTACTGTCCTTATCATAGATTGAATATCCCAATTATTCTGCAGTCTAGTATCTAGAATGCTAGCTGACTCTGAATACTCTAACCACGACTGGAAATTGGGCGAAGTAATCTACCCATTATACCTTTCGCTATTTCAGCGGTACATATGCTGAATCTCTCCTCTATCCACCCCATTGTCTTTTCGTTTCATTTGATTATTCTTCATATCAAACACCGTCCTTGCATGTTGATAGAATCACTGAGTTTTTAGAAAATACAAAGACTAATCTCTTAGTTATGCAGAAAATATCAAAGGAACTTTTAGGAGAAATCAGATTGCTCCAAAATATACTTCTCCCTGAATTAACTGTTTTCTCTCTTGTACAAATAAGCGTGGCATTCGTTCTACTAATTTCTATTGGCATCCTTACTTTCGCTAAAGGTGCTAGGTATAGATTATGGTCCATCGGTTGGGTGATTTACACCCTCTCTTCAGCAGGTGCCTTATTAGCAATTGGTACAGGCTTTTTGCTATCTGATGCCATCATAGCTAGTGGTATGCTTTTTTCAGGAATGATCATCTATGACGGTACAAACGAAAAACAGCGTAAAAATCGTCAACTCCTCGCATATTTGGGCGCTCCCTTATTTTGCTTCCCAATATTTATCATTTCAGTGTTTTTGAATCTAAGCTATATGGTTCTCTATCTACCAGTTAATCTTTTCATTTCCTTTGTGTGTTACAAGACTGTTCATTACTTATTGATCACTCCAGAACGAAGAACCAAAGAGTTTTGGAATCTACTGATAGGTTTTCTCTCATTAGGACTATCTACTTCTTTGTATTTTCTAATCATCTTTGAGGGATTCATCGACATCTATGTTTTCCTAATAATCACCTCACTCGTCATGACTGGGGTTGGTATGTTAACGATGTTCATCCAACATACAAATGATGACCTAACTGTACAATACAATATCAGTCAAATAATGACAGGAGTGTTGCAACATGACGTCCGAAATTACATTGGAAGTCTTCATGAATCACTACTACAGCTCCAGGAGTTTCCTGATGATAGTGATTTCTGGTTACCACTCTCCTTGGAGATAGTTGAAACGATGACTGAATTCATCAATGAGATGAGGAGCATTTCAGCATCGCTTGTCCGATTTGAGGCACAAATGTATCCGATAGTTATCTCGGATGTGATTAGTGAAATTAAGACCCGAGTTGAACGTGAATACAATATTGATGAAACACAGATACAAGTTAATGTATCAAAGGAAACTAATGTGATGACTAGCACGTTAGTGAAGGAGATACTTTGGAATATCATTGATAACATCTTCAAACATAAGGGCACTCTGGTTGTAGTCAATGAATCTCACACTTTGAACAAAGTCGTCCTTGAAATCACTGATGATGCTGGTGGGCTTCCTCTTGACATTCAAGAATTCCTGAATAATTCGGATGCCTTCTCCAGTTCAACTGCTCCCGGGATGGGGCTTGGAATAATCCTAATCCGTGGAATGGCTAAATTATCCAATATTGCATTACGCGTTGAGAAAACGCTATCCCAACAAAGAACTGGCACCACCTATCATCTTGAGTTTGCAAAAACAATGCCTGCTTAAGCCGAGACTGTTACAGACGTGATATCAGCAAGAATGTAGTTGGTTCTAGAAGCTAATCTTCATAGAGGTGTGGCATAAGCATAATCCAGAGTGAGTTTGCGGAAGTCGTTATTGTGTTCCCAATCGACATGACCAAGACGTTTCTTGGTACACTTCTACTTTCCTCCTCCATCTGAATCGCCCCCTCTCCATTCGAGCAGAATGGACTAAGATTGAGTGCTATCTATATACTGTGACAGTAAGAAGACTATCTCTTATGTAACTGTTAGTGCCCTCATCATCAATAGTCGCGTAAATCACTAGGTGGTTTTCTCCAGCTGTAGTAGCTTCGAAGGTATGTCTCATATAACCAGAGGTCATAAAATTACTGTCAGTATACAGGTAAATTTTTGACGAGGGGAACATTGACCCGTTATTAACAAACGCCACTGTAAGAGTAGTATAACCAATTGGATCTACGTATAGTCGGCAACTAAATTCAAGTTCTACGCGATCACCAACTTTGGTGGTATATGTGATATTAAGTGGATGTAGATATTCGACATAACTAATTCCATCTAAAAATATAATATTATCATATGAAACGATGAAAATCTGGGGGTTTCCTGAACCTGCAGGAAGTATGAATTGATACAAACCTAAGCCCAATGCTCCAATTGAGATAATTAAAGCCAAAGCACCAAGAGTTGTACCAGTACTGAATCCTTTGTCAGATTTTCTTTTACCCGATTTTTTTGCCATATCTATCAACCTCTTTAATTTTGTCAAGGAAGTGATTAGATTTCATCTATTAAAATTTCCAAATACTTTTACTACTATTTAACTTCAACTACAATATTAGAATAACAGCAAGTTCGTTCTATGAGAAAGAATAGGTATTATTGAATATTCAATCACAATTAAAATAGAGAGGATAGATTCCATTCTTTATGTTGAATAGACACTATGAAGGTTCTACATCTTTCTGTCTGCTTGAAGAAGCATATTCTTCCAGAACTAATGCGGGGATATTCGATACTGTTATCAGAGGGAGATATGAAGTCCTGAGATTATGGGCGCTCCTTTGTGGATGGTAGAATTACTCAAGAAGACCTTTCCTAATGTCCGATTTATTGCAAAGGCAACTAAGATTCCCGTTCTTGGTAAAATCGTGGACAAGATGCTTTTCGATGGCGATGATATCATCTATCTACCAAAAGACAATGTTGTCGAGATTAAGATTGGTAAGCAACTTGAGAAACCAATCGAAACAGCTCTTCCGTCCCAGATTGTCCATGAGTTCATTGAAAAGGCCAACTACCATTGGATAATGAACAAATGTATCTGTAGGGACTCATTGAAATGCGAGGATTATCCCATTAATTATGGATGTCTTTTCTTAGGTGAGGCGGTTCTCAATATCAATCCTCATCTTGGCAAGTTGGTCACAAAAGAAGAAGCCCACGAATACGCAAGGAAGTGCAGAGAAGCGGGACTGGTACATCTGATTGGAAGAAACAAACTAGATTCAGTGTGGTTGAATGTCAAACCCAGTGAGAAGCTATTGACCATCTGCAACTGTTGTCCATGTTGCTGCTTGTGGAGAATCCTTCCTGACATCAACCCGGAGATTGGGAGAAAGATTACCAAGATGCAGGGTGTCAGTGTCAAAGTCACTAACGCATGTGTAGGATGCGGAACATGCGTAGAGGAAGATGTCTGTTTTGTTAATGCTATCCAATTGGTGAATGACAGGGCCATTATTGGTCCAGGATGCAGAGGATGTGGACGGTGTGTTGATGTGTGTCCAGAGGGGGCGATTGAACTCACCATTGACAACAACACCTATGTAAAGGACTCAATTGCGAGAATTGATGCAGTCATTGATGTAGAGTGAAGAGAAGAAAGCATGTTGATTGTTTGAATCACAGTAAGTTTTTCATCCTGTCTAAGAATTGGGTTCAATCGTGCTTCAGTTGTCCTTTTTGTTCCTCTGTTAGTTCCTCGTATCCTAGCAATGTGTTCAACTGAACTTCCTTGATCAATCTTGCAGCACACCTTAAGTGATGCCAGCGATAACTGACATGTCCCTCGAAGAGTGATGGCTCTCCCAGCCGAAGTTCACCTTTCAGAATGGTCTGTGAACAGGTTTTACATGTAGCTCGACTTGATTTCGCAGGTTCGACTTTCCATGCCTCTGGGTCTTCCTTTTCCTCCTCTTTGAAGGGTTCAAGTTCATATAGGAAGTCCTCAACATCGCCACCCACTATCTCCGGGGTCAAACGTATAGTGAATGAGTCATAGTCGGTTGGTGAATAATCCAGGTCAACAGTTCCGTTGGCATAAGACTTCTTTATCTCAGTATTTGGAGGGTACATCTTAGATGTCCGCATGAAGTCCAAAATTTGTGACGCTAAGACCAAGCTTACATCCTTTTTTCCCATCTCGTTTACTTCAGATTTTCCTGCAACGCCATAGGTGGTGTTAATTATCTGGCGACCATCATCTAGGGTTTCTCGTTTTTTTGTGAAGACGACAGATCCCACTCTGACAGCTTTCTTTATTCGCGGTGTTCTGAAAGTGTCAGGATTTATCCAATATCCCCAATCACTTACATATTCTAGCCACTCGGTCATAGCAAATGCCCTCAGTGTATAATTATGAACTAAGATATATTTTGACCACTATTTCCTCCGTTTTCTCATTACAATGAATGTCACAATGACTACAACAACACCAACTGTCCCCACAATGATCCAAGGTAGCATCACCTCCATGAACGGTATTGGCATTATTGTCACAAGGACCATGTCAGTAGCCACATTACCCCAGATATCCTCTGCAACTATGGTATAATTATAAACTCCAGGCCCCAGACTATCATCAATATTCGTCGTGAAGAAAATTGATGTCGTTGGTGTGTCATAATATGTGACCTCAGTTCCGTTTCTAAGAAGCGAGAACGTAAGGGGGCTAAGATCTGAGAGTGTCCATTCTAGCTGATAATCGGTTTCATCATCCACTCGATAAGAGAAATCATCTGGGTGAGTTGTGATGGGAGGTGTCGTGTCTCTTACACGGACTGTAAAGACTGCCTCAGTGAAATACCCGTAGATGTTGGTTACATTCACTGTTAGTGGATAGTCACCGACAGCTAATGTAGTGCTGCTAGAGATTGTGGGCACACCTGTCCAGAAGTTGATTGAATCATTCACCTTCACAATGTAGGGTGCAGGACAATTGATTCCAATGTTGTAATCGAAGTATGATCCAAACTCTATATGCTGGTCGGTTATCAGTTGTGCCCATTCAACAGGGAATGGAGGATACATAAGTGGATAATTGTCGACCCATCCAAAAGTGTATGGAGTGTCTCCAATGCCATCTGAATTGGCATCAGAACCCGTATAGTCAGACCAGTAGTTATAATCCCACATTGAAGGAAGGCCATCTGAAAGGATGTTAGCGGTATTGTTAGCAAAGATATTCCATTGAATGAAATTGTCATCTGAAGCAGTAGTCCAAATACCAACACCATTTTCAATCGAAGTATTGTTTTCGAATATATTCGCGTCTGCAGCTTGGAGTCGAAAACCGACGTTTGTGTTATCATTACAGATGTTGTCAGTTAGTATGTTATATT
Organism: uncultured archaeon; assembly: GCA_964590575.1. Taxonomy (GTDB): domain Archaea; phylum Asgardarchaeota; class Thorarchaeia; order Thorarchaeales; family Thorarchaeaceae; genus SMTZ1-45. The sequence goes on along the minus strand of CAZPWM010000025.1, from coordinate 484 downwards.
CAGAGAAGTGAGTCAATTGAATACCATTATCCCCATTTCCACTGCAGCTATTTCCACTGATTGTTCCATTATCTGAATCCGAGAGATAGATCCCTGTGAGGGAGTTCTGTGAGCAGTCATTTCCACTGATTGTTCCATTATATGAGTTCGAGAGATAGATACCTCTGAGGGAGTTCTGTGAGCAGTCATTTCCACTGATTGTTCCCTCATCCGAGCTATCGATGTGGATACCATCGAAGAAGTTCCCTGAACATGTGTTCTCTGTGATTGTGAGATACAATGAGTTGTTCAAGTAAATACCATTGAATAAATTCCCTGAACATGTGTTCTCTGTGATTGTGAGATACAATGAATTGTTCAAGTAGATGCCATCTGAGTTGTAGCTGATATTATTCCCGGATACAACGAGATTTCTACTACCACCAGTGCTGTAAAGCCCATTGGCAAAATTTGTGACTAGATTACTTATTAAGTGACCATTGGT
>CAZPWM010000024.1:34561-38564 GCA_964590575.1 uncultured archaeon | reverse complement strand
AGCAGTAAGCAATTCATGATTGAGGATGTCTGCTTCCGTAAGTGCATCAACGGTATGTCCTGCTCCTTCAAGAAGGGTTGTAATTTCAGCAATATTATTTGTAAGATTCTCCGCAAGACACATTACTGGTGCTGTGAGATTGTCTTCATTATAAATTGCTACTCGAGCATCATGTGATAATTGTGATATCAATGCTTGAGATTCGAATGGTCCATCAATGCTATTTAGAGTACTGCTCCCTCCAAAAACAAACACTGATGGTACGATAAGTAAGCTTGTTAGAAATATTGTTACTATTAGTATCGGCGTGACTCGTGTCAGTATCGCCACCTCCCGAATCTGTGCGCTGGCACACTATATAAATGCACTAGAAAAAGGGTCCAAGGTTTAGTCTGACAACCTCTGGATAAACTGCTCAATCTCAGGGATTATGATTTCAGTCATGTCTTCAAATCAGCGACTTTAATATCCTGCTTTTTATTCTCCTGAGTCTTATAATCGAAGGACAAATTGAAGATGGTTGATTGGGTACTCATCCTCGCTATTGAAGTTTGCATCATCATTTTCGTAATTTGGATAGCATGGTCAGGGGTCGTAGGAGCCCCTTGGGTACCAACACCAAAGAAGAGAGTGAGGGCAATGCTTGAGTTTGCGGGAGTGAATAGTGAGGACATACTCTACGATCTCGGTTCAGGTGACGGACGTATCGTTGTTATGGCTGCAAAGGAATTTGGGGCTCAATCAATTGGGATTGAAGTTGATCCACTCCGTTTGTGGTGGTCAAGACTTTCTATTAGACGTCATAGACTGAAGCAGAAAGCCAAAGTGATCAGAGCCAATTTCTTCAAGGTGAGTCTTGGGGATGCTACTGTGGTTACATTATATCAAGGATACGAAATCAACAAGAAAATCAGAGACAAGCTAGCAGGTGAACTGAAACCGGGATCCCGTGTAGTTTCGTATCGTTTCATTCTCGATGGCTGGACACCTTCAAAGACAAAGGAAGATGAGTCAATCTACCTCTACATGATCTGAAAGTCCATGTCGACCTACTTTTATAGAGGGGGGATAGTAGAGAGCCAACTTCACAAAGGTGAGTCCTATGAGCATCTTTAGCAGATTAAATAGAAAAAAGCAGTTCCTTATTCTCTGTCTTATTCTGATAGGTTCATCAGCCTTATTGGGCTATGCAGTACAAAATGACTTTGGTTCGATTGATGTTGATTATATCAGAATTGTAGATGAGGATGGAATGGCAGTCACTGGAAAGCTATACCGTCCAATGACAGCAACTGAAGATAATCCAGCACCAGGAGTCTTGTTGTTACATGGGATGAACAATGATAAGGACACGGAGGGTCCTGCGGCACTTGAACTTGCTAAAAGGGGTATCGTTGCACTAACTCTTGACGAGATGAGTCACGGTGACTCAGATCGAATTGTGGATATTATTGGATATTTCCTTGGAACTTTCGACTCCACACTTGGAGGTAATGCATCCTATCAGTGGTTGAAATCACTTCCATTTGTTGACAAAACACAGACAGGTTTAGTTGGTCATAGTATGGGAGCAGGTACTGCATCTGCAATTGCCGCATCCAATCCGGACCACCGAGCTATAGTGATTCAAGCTGATGGACCTTACAACCTCACAACTCACAGCTATATGAACAACTATCTGGCTGTTTGGTCCTATTACGAGGAACTGTTCACTACTCAAACGAGGGCGGATTTCCTGCAAAACAGTCTCGAGATGATAGCTTACAACGAGAATCTTACATCTGCAAATGATGCTGAAGCGGACTTCACATATGGTGACTTCACAGATGGCTCAGCGCATAGATATGCACAGTGTCCCTGTACACACCCAGGCGCAACATGGAATTCTAAGGGTGTCAGCGAAACCACAGCGTGGATGCTCCAAGCACTCATGGGACTGAATGAAGTTGAGGCAACCACACTCTCTGCATCACAGACCTATATGATTAGAGAAAGCGCCACCCTATTTGCGCTTATAATGTCCTTTATGTTTCTAATTCCATTAGCCAGCATTTTTCTAGAGTTTCCGTACTTCAGTAAGATTGCAGGACCTTTGCCACAAAAAGTATCAACTAGTGGCGGGAAATGGTGGGGGTATGCAATACTGAACTCAATAATAGGCGGCATAACTTTTCTAATCCTGCCCAGCCTAGGTTTACTCGGAGGCGCCGTATTGGGGGCGTTTGCACCAATCTTTCTTTTGGTGACAGGGAACGGCCTACTACTCTGGTTTCTTGTCAATGCCTTAATTGCAGGTGTGTTCTATAGGTTGTGGTTCAGAAAAGCTTCAGTTGGAGAAGAGGGAATCACCTATGCTGATATAGGCCGGTTTGAATCCATAAGGGACCCCGAGAGTCGTGACATAATCTTCCGAACAATTGTACTCTCAGTTGCTCTTATTGCATATCTCTATGTCCTTGTGGGTGCATCTCAACAATTTCTTGCAATAGAGTTTAGATATATGTGGCCAGTCCTAAAGATATTCACACCAGAGAAGTTTGGTCAGTTCGTTGTCAACATTCTACCTGTGTTTCCTTTCTTCCTAATCAACGGAGGAGTGTATACATATGGTATGATGAAGCTCCCTGAATCAAGTTCATCCTTGAAGACACAGATGACTTGGTGGATCAAGATTGTCTTTTTGATGGAATCCACACTTCTTGTATTGATTCTTGTTAACTACCTACCAATGTTCTTGTTTGGAACGGGACCCTTGCTTCTAATGGGGCTCTACGGAATCTTCCTCATGGCATACCTACCGATCTTTGCAGGAATTTTCTTCATCATGACTGCATTCTACATCAAGACTGGGAGAATATACTTGGGGTCGATAGTGGCTACTCTTCTAGTAGTTTGGATTATGACTGGAGGAATGCTAATCTAGAAATCCATTATGCCACATTAATCTATTATGTTGAGAAGGATGATGATGGGAAATTCGTCGGAACCCTTGAAGTAACTCAGAATGTAACTGAAGTTCGAAGTCTCGAAGGTGAGCAACGACTCCTCGATTGGGAATAAATCTAATCATTTTCAGTGAGCACAAGCTCAGCAGACGACAACAAACGAAATGCGAAGACTTTTACTAGTATATGTTCTATAGTCTTTAGGCTAAACTGCGGAAACAATTGGTGAAGTGAGGAGAGTCCTCAGGCAGGGACGAGTATTGATGAGCACAACATGGTTCATTGCTAAAGAGTACCTTAAACGATTGGAGATAGACTTTGAAGAGCACGGTAGGAAGACCTTCAGCTTGTATCCATATGGACCGATTGAAACTAAGGTGATAGAGGTCTTTCCTGGTAAAGACTGGATAACTCTCACTACTCGGCTCATGGACCTTTCAGAGATTCCCACAAAGAACAAGAGGGCAGTATATGAAAAGTTGCTAAAATCGAATGCAGCCCTTGTTGAAGTAAGCTTTGGGATTGATAAGAAAGACTACCTTATGATTCGCAACGCAATTCCTGTTACTGGAGTTTCTTACGATGTTTTCAATAGCACCTACGAAGCACATCTAGCAGGTGTCAAATTCTTCCATGAAAAACTCAAGCCTCAGTTGGTGCAGAGTAATTCTTGAATGTTGGAAAAAAAGAGAGGGAGTAGTAGTAGTGTACACCTCAAATCTGGTTTTTCTAGCGACCACAGTTGCATCAAACTAGGACATAGACATGCAATATTTTTAGTTCCATATGAGGACTGCTTCCGGAAAACAATCCAATCTTACACATCCATAACCGCGGCACTTTCATACAATCAATCAGATTTTGAATATAAGATTAAGTCGAATAAAGTGGATATCAAAAAAGAGAAAGGTGGAGCGGAATGAACCCGCCCCAGTATTGATGCTAAAGTCCAAGTGCCATCCAGAAGACAATTGGAGTCACAAAGGCTTCAATCAATGCGGCTATCACCAGTAGGAACACGATTAATATACCCGTGTTCCTCTTTTTCTTCACTTTCC
>CAZPWM010000024.1:0-34551 GCA_964590575.1 uncultured archaeon | reverse complement strand
GGAACACGATTAATGCGTAGGTCCTCCAAGTTCGTTCATCACCAAGTAGAGACCGAGTCTTAGAGGGCACTGATGCCCAGTCCTCAGCTTCAATAGTTGGCCATAGGTCTTTGGCAATCCTGATTGATGCTGCGGCAGCAACCAAGAAAGTCGGGATTTCGACGATGGCATGAGGGAGAATCCTTGCTAGGAACTCCCAAGGACGTATTCCTATGAACTGAATCTCAATGATCGCAATTCCTCCAAGTGTCAATGCTGTTGAGAGGACTTCCGCAATTGCCAAGGACATCAAGCTGAACTTGATGAAAGTAATAATGAAATCTTCACCCTTTCCTTTGCCAACCAGTTTGTACCCTGCAGCAATAGCCATTGGAAGCACAATCAATGCAATCAAAGTGAACTGATCATCATAAACGAAGTATTCAGCCGCAAAAATGGTGATGAAGAGTGGGAACCACCATGCACCTGAACCTTTTCCTCCACGATTTTTTACCAATGCAACCAATCCAAAGAGTAAGAACATTCCTCCAAAGACAATGAGTGCTCTAAGACCCAATTGAGCTGCAAACCCCCACCTTGGATCTAGGGGGTTGTACAATCCTAGGTTTGCATCGTATGCAGTCCAAATATATGTGGCTGCGCCACCAACAAACAATGACGCAATACTCCACACACCAATTCGTTGTTCAGAGTCTGTCTTCTTCACTCCAGTAAACCAGAGGACTGCTGACCAGAATATTGGTCCTATGACTAGCATCAATATGGTCCGAATCATATTGTGCTCAATGAAAACAACAAACCAACCCATCGGATCGATTCGATTTAGAAAATCTGCAGGAGGAGGAAGAACACCTTCAAGTCCATCAGGCGAGCCAATCTTTGATAGCAAGCCTTGGAGAAGATTCCTTACTAACTCCGGATTAGCGAGTATTATTGATATTGCCCACACACCCGAAATCGCAATCACAAGGCCGCCAAAGAACATAACTGCTGACTGAACCAAGTCCTTTCTGTGCACATTCAATAGAGGACCGGCGGTTTCACCTATTGTTTCTCTCCAAGATTCTCGGTATTTGAAGAAATAGAGAATGAAGAGCGCACTGAACACAAAGATTGGAAGATTCATTATGAACTGTAAAGCAAGACGGACTAGCTGCTGATCGGCTTCTGGTAATTCGAGAACCGGTCTCAACCTGTTGAAAATTAATCCGAGGTATCTAGCGGGAGTGATATCAAAATTGACAATATAGTCCAAATTTGGAAGCAGGAAATAAGTCACTACTGATAGAGTCACACCAGAGAATAATGCGAATGATTCAATGCCTCGATCAGTTCGTTTTATTACAACGTGGCCAAGGATTCCAAGAACTATCATCATAGCGAAAGGAATAGATAGTATAATCAATAACCAGATTATTTCTCCAATCATCTGGATATTGCTGGCAGGATTGAGTAGTACTCCTTTAATAAACTCATCATCCACTTGACCGGGATAGAAAAGATATTGTCCATGTTCTACAGCATAGTTCACTGTCGTTGCAAATACTGCCGCTACAAAGGCACCTGCTACAACAAGACCAGTGCCAACACCAGCACTAAAATTCCTGATGGCACCACCCAAGCTAATACCTGATACCTTGGTTTTGACCTGAGTTATAGAGTCAAAGATTTTCTTGTAGAGTCCAACAGCGAAATCTTCGACAAGAGGAAGTATCAGGATTGCAAAGATGATTGGAGGTACCGCAAGGATTAAGCCTAGTCTATAGTAGCTCATTAAGACGCTAATGATATTTGCCACTCCAGATGTAAGTGCTTGATAGGATTGTAATATGATGATACCTAAGCTAAGCACTATGTTGAGTCGAAAGAACCAGCCAAGTACGCCACGCATCATCTCTCCACCAATGTCACGATTACCTAACCGTAGACCAGCACTCTTCGCTATTCGATTTGATGCGGGGTATCCGAATCGATATATCCATGTGAGAAAGATGTAGATATTTACAAGGTAGACATCGCGCTGAGTCCCTGCAATAAATTCAGGTATACTTCCAATATAGACCGATATAGATGGTACAACGGTTGCCAAACCAATGATAAGATAGTCTTTCCAGGAATGTTTCCAAGCACTGGCTTGAACTTCCGGATCCAAAGGCTGAGGTTCCACACCTTCGAAAGCAATGTGTGAAACACGGTCACTAAACCCTGAATATCCATCACTCTCCGGTTCATGCTGTGTAATACTTCTAATGAGATTCTTGAACCTCATTTTCAGTGGATCTTGGAGAGATAGTTTGGCTGCCAGAACAAACATACCGATCAGGGCTGCGAAAAACGATACCATCACCCAGATCATATATTCCTGAAGTGAGGTGACGAATTGGTACAGCAGATCCGTTAGGAAGAGCCAGGACAAGATGCCTGTATCCACAAAGGCATCAAAACTAGCCCCCACATGATATCCCCATAGTGCAATATTCATGAGAAAATATGTCACGGTCTTTAGATACATCAAGATAATGAACGCCTCAATGAACTTGCTCTTCCGTTTTCTAAAGAAGAGAAAGTACGCAAGCGTTACAATCAAAGGGGGAACAAACTCGAACATAATTGTAAGAACTGTGAGGTATTCTAACGTCATTATCAATCACTCCGGGCGAAATATTGAGTTGCGCTTTGAATTCCTAAAGAAAAAGATTCGTTGGACAGACGTGGGAGCGGAAAGGAAGGTTTGGTTCCTTATTGTCCTACCGAAAGTTTAAAGACAAAGAGTTTACTATCGTGAAGTGAAATCAACTGAGAGTTGAAGAAATCAACATGAAAGTTGAGGTGCACAATAATGAAAATTAGTCAAGAACTAGTTGACGCAATAAACGATCAGATCAATTTTGAGTTATATAGCGCATTCATCTACTTCTCAATGGGCGCGTGGTTTGAGAGTCAAAATCTCAAAGGCATGGCACATTGGATGGAAGTACAATATCAAGAAGAATTTAACCACGCTATGAGATTCTACAGACATCTAACAGAACGTGGAGCCAGAGTTATAATGAAACAGATTGATGCCCCAGCGACCGAATGGAAATCAGCTCATGATGTCTTCGCGGTTGCTTACCATCACGAAACAATCGTCACTGAGAGAATTTACAAGATTGGTGACATTGCTGATAGGTTGGGTGACAGATCAGCTCAGTCAATGCTGCACTGGTTTTACAATGAACAAACTGAGGAAGAAGCCAATACAATGGAGCTTCGTGACAGACTCAAGCAGATTGGGGACTCACTACCAGCTTTATTACAAATTGATGCTCAGGTAGCTGCTCGTCCACCAGCGCCTCCTGTTCCCGCATCTTCAATAGCCCCGTAACTGTTTAGATTACACGCTTCCAAAACGCAACCGGAGGTAGATAACATACCTCCGGTGAAGGCATTTTTGTCATACCTAATTTTTTTTAGCATGAGTCGCAGACTACTTATGTGAGAATACTCTCGAATTTTTCACTGTGAGAGGATACTATGCTACCAGAACACATCGTCAAAGCTGTAACAGACAACATTTCTGGAATCAGCGCAAAGGATTATGCTACGGCAATCTCTAGATTTCATAGAATTCAGGCTAGTCCAGGATTCTCAGATTCAATTGAATATCTTAAGGACACCATCGCCACCATTTCAGACGCTAAGGTGAAGGTGTTTGAATACCCTGCAGATGGGAAAATCCAAATCGGTACTTGGCAAAACCCATTCGGATGGGAAGCGAAATTTGGAAAACTTGAGCTACTTGAGCCCGAAGAAAAAACACTAGCAGACTTCAGTACAGAACCAATCTCTTTGGTTGCACATTCAACTCAAACGGAGATTGAAACAGATGTCGTCTATGTTGGTAAGGGACTCAGAGCGGCAGATTACGAAGGAAAAGTTGTGAAAGGAAATTTAGCCTTGACCGAGAGTCTAGCTCGACTCGTTCACCAAGAAGCTTGCATCAAACATGGCGCTGCTGGTGTACTGACATTTGTACCTCCAAAAGGAGTTGACGAAATCGCAGAGCTGAGACGATATGATGCTATCTGGCCTAGTGCTAATGAAAAAGAAAAAACTACGTTTGGTTTTGCATTGAAACAAGGCGACGGCGTGAAGATGAAACAATGGCTTCTGGAAGGAAAGGTAGTTCGTGTGAAAGCTAAGGTTGATGCAACACTCAGCGTGGGCAAGCTTCAGGTCCTCTCAGCCCTACTTCCAGGTGAAGACAAATCCAAGGAGATTTGGTTAGCAGCTCATGTATGCCACCCGCATCCAGGAGCAAATGATAATGCCTCAGGTAGTGGGGCGCTCCTGGAGATTCTACGGGCATTATCTCAACTAATCAAAGAAGAGAAGATTCCAAAGCCAGTATTCTCAATCAGATTCCTCTGGATACCTGAATGGTCAGGTACTATTCAGTTCATTGAAAATGAGAAAGACATTCTCAACCGTTGTAAGGCAATGATTAATCTAGACATGGTGGGAGCAGACCCTACAAAAGCAGGTTCAGTCCTTCATCTATTTCGAACACCTTTTTCGTTACCAAGCACTTTGAACAATGTCGTGAGATATTGGCAGCAGAAGGAAGCTGAAAGGAAAGATGAGAGACGCGAGGGCGGCATGGTTGCCCCATTGCCATATAAATACAGTCGATACTCAGCAGGTAGCGACCACTTTATGTTGACGGACAGCACTGTTGGGATTCCAGCAGTCATGCTAAATCAAGACCCAGACAGATTCTATCACACATCAACAGACACAGCTGATAAATTGGACACACGACAGATGGGTTATGCATCTCGTATAGGAGCCCTCTCAGCTCTATCATTGGTTCTTCCAAAACATGTCTATGAAGAAACAATCCTTACTGTGTGTAGAAACGAGTTTGTAGAACTGATGCAAGAAGTGAGTCTGCGCGGCGTGACTGAACTCTCACGTTGTCTTGGAGACCCTGAGAAGCTCTATCCACGAGTCCTACGCTGGTTGGGTCTCGCTCATGATCTTGGACAAGAAACCCTTGACAGAGCCACTGAGGAATGGTCACTCATTTCAGAACAAGAAGCTCTTCGACAGTCCCTCAAGACAAGTCTTCAGATGGTCTATACCACAGAGATGGTTGTAGCTAGAAAGGCGTATGAGGGTGCTTGTGCTGAAGTTGGACTTGAGGCGATGCAGGAAGACCAGATTAGTCTTGATGCTGAAAGTTTTGGAATTGAAGTAAAGCGAATTCATGACCATGCAATGAGTCCTGGGTTCTTCATGACAAGCTTAGGTGAAAAAGCAGATGAGTACAGGAAAATGAGTGAAGAGCGTGAGCGAATTTTCGCGTCAATCGACGAGATGCTCAACATGGCAAAGGACTGGACATCTCTAGATATCATCTGGGACATGATCTGCTTCCAATTCAAAGAGATAGAGCCAGTTAAAATGATCGAGATAGTAAAGGACCTCACAGAAGCAGGGATTATTGATTCTAGGAGTGTGTAGGTTCTGGAGTCGAATTGCTGGCAATACAACAAAGTAGTATTTGCTGGCACATTCGACCATCTACACGAGGGACATAAGCATATTATTCGAACAGCATTCAAACTCAGTAAGACCGTAGCATTTGGATTAACAACCGACCAAATGCTGGCTTACAAGAGTGATAGAAAGCTCATTCAATCTTACAATGAACGGTATACAGAGTTGGAGAAGTTCATCCAATCCGAGTTCGAGATTGAGAGGTCAAGCATTTTCCCAATTGAAACAACAGAGGGTGGTGCTGACAAGATGGTTGACTTAGAAGCCCTGATTATATCTGACGAAATCGGAGTTGTTCAAAATGCTTTTGACATCAACCAGATGCGAATTGACAATGGACTAAGGAGGTTTCACATCATAATAATTCCAAGAGTGAGAACAAAGGATGGGAGACCACTCTCTTCATCAAGAACTCGACGCGGAGAAATTTTCCATGAGGAGGAGCTTATCTACTAGGAAAAGGGTAAATGCTCAGCAAATCTTCTCTTGAATTCATTGTTGTCGCTCAATTCTATGTAATTTGATTTTGCAACTAGAGCTTTGGCAAAATCTTGAAAGTCTGAGCTATGCAACAAATCAGCTCCTAGACTGGCACCTCCACACACTTGTTTCACCTCAGCACCAGGCATCTCAGGTAGTAGACCAATCCGAATTGCATTATCGAGAACCAGACCTGAACCGAAAATACCCGTGAGATAAAGCGTACTTACATCAAAAGTATCCAATCCTGCTTTTTGAAGAACCAGTTCAAGTGCAGCACGAATTGATGCCTTCGATTGTTGTATCATGCGGATATCTAGCTGTGTCAGGATGATGTTGGTGCCAGAGGCGGATTCAGATGCTGTTGAGAGGATATAGTGAACTATTGTTTGATCAGTAACTAGCCAAGATGTGTTCAAATCTCTGTTAAATGAACCCCTTGGAAACAGAATCCCTGTTTCAAGCATACTAGCAATCGCTGAAATAACACCGGTTCCGCAAATACCAGTTGGCTTACCCCCGCCTAAAACCGATATTTGCGGTTTGTAGTCGTGAGGATTTACCAGAACGCGATTGATGGCACCATATTCTCCGGGCGTTCCACATTCGATGGACATCCCCTCGAAAGCAGGTCCAGAGGCTGCGGAGGCGACCCATATCTTCCCATCATTGAGTACAGCGATCTCGGTGTTTGTGCCAACATCTATAGAAACCAAACTTGAGTCTGAATCCAAGAATCCACTTGCAATCATCATTGCCACGGCATCAGCGCCCACGAATGATTCAATCAGGGGTGGTGAGTAACATAGCGTGCTATCATGCAGATTTAGACCAACTTCAATAGGGTTGATTAGTAAGGAGTTTTTGCGTTCTGCTTTGTAAGGAGGCTTCAGAAGGGAATCCGTTGAAAATCCAAAGAACAAATGGTGCATCACAGTGTTCCCGACAATAACTACTGAATCAACTAAATCCCGTTCGCATTTTGAATCTCGAAGAATAATAGATATACCATTATTGACGCTCTCACGAACAAGACTTGTTAATAACGATGCGTTCTCTGGGGTCCTTGCAAAATCGATACGAGATATGATCTCTTCGCCATACTCACGCTGCGGGTTCCTAATTATTATCTCTCTCAGGAGTTTTGCGTTTTCTAGATTGGTAAGGTGAATCGTTATGTTTGTGGTGCCAATATCAACTGAAATGCCATACCTTTCAGAATTGACCACTGAATGAATTCACATCCTGGTCTTTCTGATTCATCGTACAATCATTACAGGACAGTGTGCCTGTCTTGCAACTTTGGTGCTGATTGACCCCACGAACAATCTGCGGATACCACTAACTCCGCGAGAACCAATAATGATAAGGTCAGTATTTCTCTCGCTTGCAATGTCGATAATCTTCGAGGCAGGATCTCCGTGTGATATTAAGTCGATGGCTTGACAGTTACAATCATTTGCTATAGCCTTCGCACGAGCGAGAATGTCTTCACCCACTTTCTGAAGTGCTAGGAACGGTTGGTCTGAAACTGTGTCGTGATAAGGTGTGGCGGACACAAGCATTGGTACAACATGAAGCAAAACAACATCTGCCCCCAAAAGAGGACCCATTGCACACGCGTACCGAACTGCCTTCAGTGAGTATTCTGAGCCGTCAACTGCGACAAGTATACTTTTGATCTCAATGCGTTCATCAGTATTGTTCATCACACAGCCTCTCTTGACCTCAGATATGATACAGACCTTATCTCTCTTTCTCATAATTGACAAAGTTAATACATCATCACTATACTCGGCTGCTGTGAGTGAAAGAGCCATATTCCTATCATGAGCTATCGAGATCATTCTATTATTAATCAGAGGAAACAAAAATGACTCTTAGCAAAATCAAGACGGAATCAGATGTAAAGAGAGAGACCTTAGAGATACCTGGTTATACAGAGTTTGATGCTAAGGTCTATGTAGCCACTTTCAAGATTCCCAAGGGGAAGGTCAGCACATATGGTAGAATCGCCAAGATGATTGGGAATCCAAAGGCCTTCAGAGCTGTAGCAAATTCATTACACAAGAACCCACTTTTTCCTGTCGTTGCTTGTCATCGAGTAGTAAAAGAAGATGGTAGTTTTGGTGGAGACAGGCAAAGAGCGGCAGGAAGATGTAAGCATTGCGAGGATGAAGGAGTTCCCATTCAGAATGGTAAGGTAAAGATGAGTAAAGAAATCATCTTCTGAACTACTTAAAGGAGCTGAACTGAATAGTCCCTCGAATAAGATTTTTCAAGCCTTCAACAAGATTTTCCTTGTGAATCCGGACCTGATCCATCGAATCGCGCTCCCTCACAGTAACAGTACCATCTTCAATTGTGGTGTAGTCAACAGTGACACAGAAAGGAGTACCGACCTCATCCTGACGTCTGTACCTCTTACCAATTGAACCACCAGTATCAAACTGAGAAACAAATCCAGCATCCATGATTTGGTTGAATATCTCTGTAGCTGGTCCAAGAAGTTCAGGTTTTCCCATTAGAGGGAAAACTGCAACCTGAATCGGAGCCACCTCTGGGGGAAACCTTAGCCAATCTGTGTCACGTTCTTCACTCTCAGGTTGGAATGAATTATCGATGAGACAGAATAATGGTCTCTCAATTCCAAATGCGATCTCCAATACCTCGGGTACAACGGGTTTCTTGTCCACCTTGACATGGAGATTCTCCTTCGAGAACTCTTGGTGACGTGTTAGGTCATAGTTCCCTCGATCATGTACACCGCAACACTCAACCCAACCAAAGCTGTCTGTATGGATCTCAACATCCCATGCATCTGCTGCGTAGTGTGCCCTCTCAGTGGGGAGATGTTGCCGCAGACGTATCTTCTTCTCGGAGAAACCCATCTTGCAGAAGATAGTATAGGCTAAATGAACGCACCAAGCATAAGCGGGTTTCTGAAAATATCCTTTCTTTATTGCCTCAGACATCCTTGTCATGACTGGATCGAGCTTGTCTTTCCCCTGAGCTTGATATGTGACTAGAGGGAGTTTCTCATTTTTGATGTCTTCAAACTGCGGCCATTCCAACTCGTCTTTTTCAAGAAGAAAAATCTGACCCTCAGTCTGTGTGAACTCTCTCAGTCGAAGCATACCTTGGCGAGGAGATATCTCATTCCTGTAAGCTTTTCCAATCTGAAAGACCGACATAGGGAGCTTGTCCCTGAAGAAGGTGAGAAAACGTTTGAACAAGAGATAGGTTGTTGTTGCTGTCTCAGGTCTCAGATAGGCATCTTGATCCAAACCCAGACGAGTTTGCATCATAAGGTTGTATGTTTCAACAGGTCCAAGAGTTCCCTTGCAGGAAGGACAGACGATTCCAACCTTAGTGATTGTTTCACTTAGCTGTTCTACGGACTGACCAGCGATGTTAATGTCCGGTGCTTTCTCTTCAATCAGGTTGTCAGCTCGGTAGACTTGACCACACTTTGTGCATTGAGTCACCGGGTCAATGAAACCATCAAGATGACCTGATGCTTTCCAGACCTCAGCAGGACTGACCGTGGGACATTCGACCTCCCAGAAATTGGCACGCACGAAAGCTGAACGTATCTGATTCTCAAGTCTGTTCTTGAGTAATTTGCCTAGAGGTCCCAAGTCATAGAATCCAGAGATGCCTCCGTAAATTTCTGGTGACGGCCCCCAAAAGAACCCGCGTTTCTTCGCTAGGCTTGTAATGATGTCACTGAAATCTCGCTCTGAATTCATTGTGCTCAACTACTCAGCACCCTCGGTTGTTTGAGTCTTAAACCCTATGGTCGAACTTTTATGTTATCTTAGATGAGAGGTATTCACACTAGTGAGGTCTCTAAGATGGTTGAGGATTCGAGGATTTCAGGCTTTTACAAACTTTCCAGAGAAGACCGCGTTAAGAAACTGAAAGAAGTTACTGGACTAGGTGATGAGGACCTTGGACCGCTGGTGAACCCGGGGGAAGTAGATATGGGAATACTCGATCATATGATTGAGAATGTTGTTGGATCGATGACCCTTCCACTTGGAATCGCCACGAATTTTCTGGTCAATGACAAAGATTACCTTGTTCCAATGGCCATTGAAGAACCGTCAGTTGTTGCAGCAGCCAGTAACGCTGCTCGAATGGCGAGAGAACATGGGGGCTTCACGGCCACAGATACAGGACCAAACATGATTGCACAGATTCAAGTTGTTGATGTTCTCGCTCCTGAAAAGGCAAAGTCAAGAATAATGGAATGCAAGGATGAACTGCTCGCATTTGCCAATGAGCAAGACCCAATACTTGTCCGATTCGGGGGAGGGGCTAAAGACCTCAGGGTGAGAATCTTTGATTCCAAGGTTGGCGTCATGTTAGTCGCTGAAATCATTGTTGACACTCGGGACGCCATGGGAGCTAATGCAGTGAACACAATGGCGGAGGCTCTTGCACCAAGAATTGAAAAAATCACTGGTGGACGGGTTATACTGCGAATCCTGTCAAACCTGGCTGAATTCAGACTGGTCCGTGTTCGTGCAACCTTTGATAGAGATATGCTCGGTGGTGAGGAAGTCGTCAATGATATTGTTGCAGCTTGGGCTTTTGCAGAAGCAGACCCGTATCGATGTGCTACTCATAATAAAGGAATCATGAATGGGATCGATTCAGTTGTCATTGCCACTGGAAATGACTTCAGAGCAATCGAAGCAGGAGCACATAGCTACGCCGCGATGAATGGCTACAGCTCACTGACAAAGTACGAAAAATCCCCAGAGGGTCATCTTATTGGTAGCATTGAGATACCTATGGCAGTGGGACTAGTTGGCGGAGCAACAAAGGTGCATCCAGCAGCTAGAGCTAGTGTGAAGATCCTTGGTGTCAAGACTGCAACTGAGCTAGGCCATGTCATTGCAAGTGTTGGTCTCGCGCAGAATCTAGCAGCTCTTCGGGCATTAGCATCGGAAGGAATTCAAAAAGGACACATGGCACTTCACGCCCGAAATGTTGCGGCTACTGCAGGGGCACGTGGAGACCAAGTGGATATCATAGCTGAAAAGCTGGTTAATGAAAAGAATGTCAAAGTTGAAAGAGCAAAGGAGCTCCTTGACGAACTCGTAAAATGAAGAAGTATAAGGTGTCGGGAACTCCATGGTTCCCGACGTTCGGTTCCATGTCGAGAATTCGGTTCTAGTCAGCAGGGCCAGTTCTCTTACACAGCTCCCTTCTCACGAAACTAACGTAGCTCAACAAGAATTATGTGTGTAACTTGTATTTAAATTACATGTAAGTAAAATTATCATTGTAATTGATAAGCTGTATGGTGTAAGGAAAAAATTGAGAAATAGAATGAGCGAAATCAATGATGGCTCTCTTAATCAGTGTGGTTTTTTGAAACTGCGTCGATAAATCGGGGTTTCTACATCAGAGCTACATTTTTGTAGAGCACAATCACTCTAGACACAACCAGTTCGGGTTCAGAGTTGGCTTTGTCTGGACTAAATATGGGTAGGTCGAGATACCATGGAAAATGAATGTGCTCAATGGGAAAGATTAGCCAATGAGTTTCTTGAGAGAGATAAATACTATCAAGCTGCGAACCAGTTCAAAAATGCAGCAAGCTGTTTTCTTGAAAGAGTGCTCGAGATGACCAAGAAAGCCGCTGAGTATTATCATATGTATGCGGAGGATCGGGTTGAGCAAGACGATCATAAATCTGCGGCAACTGCATATCTCGAAGCAGCTACACAATACCGACAAGTTAGTGACTTTTCCACTGCGATGACACTCTATGAAAACGCAGCCAAGGAGGCTCTTTTGGAGAGGATGACAGAAACAGCAGCCCAAGCCTATCTTTGGGCAGCATACTCTTGCCATAAAACAGGGAATCGAGAATATTTTCTCACTGCAGCTGAAAATATGGGAAATCTCTATGACAAAGCTGCAGACAAAGCAATCAACGATGGTAATGCCGAAAGAGCTGTGATCAACTTATCACTCGCTGCAATGGGATTTGCCACGATTGAAAAGATGGACAAAGCCAAAGAGAGGATAGAGAAGGCAAAGAAGATTATTCCAAAAACAAGATGGGATTGGCTTCAGACCCTTCTCTCATTCAGTGAGGCTCTTGTTCAAAATAATCTTGACGATGCAGATGACATGCTTCAAGCATTTAAAGAAGAGGAAACCATCGAGCAGGTTATGGGAGCCTGCCTTAGCATCCGATTGGAGATTGAGAAGAAAAAGAGAAGGAAGAAGTAGGACTAACCTATTCTAACCATCGACGTTTTCACAACTTCCTGACCTGAACGTCCATCTATCACTTTGATGGTGACCAGTTCCTCGCCTTGACCAACAGCCCTCACAAATGCTTGGAAACGTATATTCTCCCCACTACCCAAGAAATTAATCAGTTTCTCTTCGATGCCAAGCGACATCTCGAGACCATCAGAGAGTTCGACTTTTACCTCGATATTCTCAGCTGGTCCATCACCCTCGTTTAGAATAGTTACCTGCAACACAGCTTCCTCTCCGAGATTGCAAGAGACTCGTTCGGGCTTCACTTCCAAGGCTATACTGGATGGAGCTCTGGCAATCGTGAATTCCAAAGTGTTACTGTGCTTATTGACTAATACTCTGTCACCTTCAAGAGTGACTGTGAGGGGGCCAATACTACCTGAACCACTCAGGACTGGTTTAAATTCAAGCAGCCATGATTCTTCCTTAGCAGGATTCTGAGTATATTCTGGTTCCTTCGTCATGATGACACTGTTTGAAAGAGAAAGTCTATGATCAATAATCTGAACTTCAGTGGGGCATTTGTACCTTAATTCAATCTCAACAGGTTCTTTAACATTGACCTCCTCTTGAGGCGCTCCCGCCCAGTCTAGAATGATTTCAGTTTTGATAGCCAGTCTTGTTGAAGTTATCAGAAAGTCAATAAGTGGTTGTTCAGTTTCATTTGGTTTTGCGCTCTTAGCAGCTTTCTCAAATTCCTCAGATGGAACATCAATGCCCTCACATAGTATCTTCACGCATAATTCAGCTAGTAAGTAGAGAGAATCCTTCTTTGAAGAGGTTTCCTTTAGGCGCTTCTCAGCTTTTCGCATCAGATTTGTAGCTGTGTTGAAGTTTCTCGCCGCAAGGTAACCAGCAATAGCAATTCCCAAGGAACGATTAGATTCCTTCACCTTCTTTTCTCGATGAAGGTGATCAGAGGATTCTGAAAAGAGACCTCCAGCTTCATCATATCGACCTTCTTGGAGGAGACATTCTGCAGCAGCTATCTTCATTTCAGAGCATCTAAAGTGGTCATTGTTTTCCAACGCACAGTATGCGGCTTCTCGAAAATATTTGACAGCAAAATCTGTTTGTTCAACTTCTAAAAATTTGCGGGCGGCTTTCTCATATTCCACGCTTGCATATTCTGGATACCCTTCCTCAATCTCAATGAGTGCTTTCTCAATGTATTTCTTGGCAGCCTTAACTGGATCAGATTTCAGAAACTTGAACATAGATTGGTACCTCGGATTGCAATTCTGAACACCACTTGGTCAATCAGCACCGGCTATATCGGTTTCGGCTGACAGTAACAGTTCATCGTTGACTAATTTGGTGAGAGGAAAAGTTTTGAAACCAAATCCGTATCCACAATTGTCAATCTACTGCAATGGTGAGAATCCATGAACGAATTGCCTCAATATTGGAGAGACCCTGGAATTGACAAGTTCGAGGTGTTGATAGAATCAGTAAAGAAACACAATGATTGCTATCATATTGTAATCAAGGAGAATGTCATTCGACCAGCAGGCGGAGGACAAGCAGGGGAGAGGGGTCGAATTAATGATGGGAACAAAAGCGTAACGATTCTGGACACAATTAGTGATTCAAATAATATTGTTTTAATCACTAACGAGGCTTTGACTGAAGGAGTGAGAGGATATCTGGAGATCGACATGAACTGGCGTTCATCAATGATGAAGAACCACACAGCAGAACATCTCTTTGTGTCCATCATTAAAAACCGATATGAAGACATCTCTGTTGGAAACCTTTGGATCGATGGAGAACATGGTACTGTCGAAATCTTAGGCGCTGCATTGGATCTTGACACGATTTTTGAAGTAGAGCATGAAGTCATGAAAATTATCGAACAAGACATACCTGTAAAGAGTGAGTATGTAGATTCAAGCAGTATCGATTCATCTGTTAGGAGCCGCGAAGGCCTCACAGAAAAACACGCTCAACTTAGAATTGTACGAGTGGGCGAATTAGATAGTTCTGCTTGTTCTGGCATTCATGTGACTAGAACAGGGAATATTGGATTCTTCAAAGTATTAGATGTAAAAACGAGTGAGAGAAGTACACACATTGAATTCGTAACAGGAACGAAAGCGGGAAGTCTGGTTTCCAAGATCTACAATGTGGTACTTCGAAAAAAGTACTCATATCCTTTTGAGATGGAGCAATTAGATGCAGTTTTAGATAGAGCAAAACTAGCTGTTGACGATAAACAGAAGTTGATACAGAAGACCACTCAGTTACTGTCAAATGGTCCCGCATTAGAGCAAATTGCAGAAGTCCGATTTATGTATGAATATCTACCAGGATATGATGCGAGTTCTCTTAGAATATTGGTAAATCAGTTGATAGCTACAGGACCAGCAGTAATTCTTCTATTTGCACCAGGGAAGAAATCACAAGTCGTTCTGCGTGTCAATGAGATGCCACAAGAAGCCTCTCACTATGTTTCAAAAATAGTGTTAAGTCTTGGAGGGAGAGGAGGAGGGAAAGGAGAGGTCTTCACAGGAGGGTTTGTAGATATCGAGGATCCGATGAAATTGTTCGACGAATTGGTGTGTGAAGTTCGGAAATCTATTGCCTAATCACAACCAAATCCCTCAAACCCTGTATTTTAAAATTGCGGCACACAAGTATTATTCCAGATTATGCTTCTTGGCGATCTCTGTCCAGAATTTCTTTACAGCCCAAGGTACAGCTAAGAATTCCTCTCTAAAAACATCAAAAGTCAATCCTTGAACCATCATCTCTTGAGAAGTGCCAATGAACTCTCGAGCTTTATCCAAGTCAAAACAGACTTCCGCGTATTTCCTGTTGGAGCTAAGAAGGTCCAGAAAAACTGTAGGTTTCTGCTCATCAGGAATCTTGCTTAAGGGATAAACATCAGTATATATCTGAACCCACTTGATTCCTGGGCGTACAAAAATTGTGTATTTGAATGTCAATGCATCATCTTCAGCCGACTCGCTTGCAGACTGTTCATCCTTCCTTTCACTGAACACGAGTTCGAAGACATTCTCTTTTTCATTCCAGTAATGCTTCAAGTCTAGAAGGTTTAGATAATCCTCAAGTTGATCCTGTATATCTACCATACCACTTCACCAGACCGATGGTGTAGGAATCTATATGTTTTTCGTGATATAGTTACTTTCGGGTACCTCCCCCCCCTCTCTTAGAATACATCCAATGGGACTGAATTAGTGAAGAACTGACTTAGCAAGCCTGCATTACCTCATAACGGGTCTATTTTCAATAAGGGGTATGGCAATGGCGCTCGACCATGTTCAAACGACTCAGATGCAGCTTGGACAAGCTGTGACAGGTCGTCAAGTAACAGCATTCAGTCCACCCGGAATAGTTGTAGAGGCAGCAAAATATCCGATTATGATGGCAAGTGTGTTGGCCTCAACTGAACCTTCTGAGTATCTCTCTATTTTCGATCATCCTGAATCATGGATGGGTCTGGACAGAGAAGCGATCATGTCCATGAGACGACAATTATTCAGATTCACCGTTCCAATTGATGCGCGTACAATGGAACCCGCTCAGTTCGTAGAGGTGCTGCAGACAATAGCCTTGTCCGTCAGCCCTATAGCTATTGAAGTCGAAACGACCAGCCTACCCCCAAGGGGGCTTTATCAATTGGGAGGACAATTGCCAGCAAGTTCCCTAGTTAAGATTAGCTCACTGGAGATCGTATCAGACCCAGAAATAAGTAGGGTTGCAAAGAGAATCACAGAACTTGATATCCCTGCATCTGAAGCAGCTTGGAAGTTACTGGACTATGATTATTCGCTGGACCAAGTTGCTCGATTGATGTCTGTGGGGCTACTAGGTAGACTTCAAAATAGAAGGTTTGTCCCAACAAGGGGTGCCTACAAGGCAGTTATTGACGCTTACATTAGTCGAAGTTTGATAGAGCTCGCCGATAAACAATCTTCATCAACCTTCGGAATCGGAATATCTGAAATTCATGGGGAGAACTTCACCGTTTTTTGTCAGCCAGGAGAACCAAGAGTGGATTACTTCCGAATCGAAAGAACAGAGCAAGGCTTTGAACGTGATGTTAGTCTAGAAGGTGTTAGGAATATCACTCTGGATTCGAAAACTTCAGTCTTTGCAGACCATGCCCGATTCTCGGCCTATGAGGGCATGATCAAACAAAAGGAATCAGCACATGTGACCATCTTTCATTATGCGCGCAATAATAACAATGGTGGTCTCGGGCCATGGCTTGTTCGTGCAGGCGTCAATGCTGCTATTGAGTCAGACCGATTGATCCTAGATACAAAAGAGAATGCCATCTCGGTTCTGGAATCATTGGTGACACCAAGTATTAGTGTCTGGACAAAAGAGGAATCTCTCCTTGACGACTTTGGTGGTGTCTTCAAAACTGTGGAAAATCCAACACCACTAAGTAGATTGTTAAAATAAAAAGAAAGGCAAAGTGTAGGTGTGCCCTACACTTTCTCTTTTGCTTCTTTCCTAGAAGCTCCCTTATACATTAAGACTAGACCTAGTATCGCTAGAAGACCACCAGAAATAAGACCACCACCAGGAAGTATTGGTCCAATCCCAAGAAGATCTAGGGCTAAAGCAATCAGACCAATGCCAATCAATAGCATGAAGAAGCCCACCCCAAGTCCTGCTGCTCTGAATGCCATAGATCGTGGATATTTGCTTTCAATCACGTATCCAGTTGGAGCGGATACCGATGCTTGGTACTTCCTATTGCCATATCTATACTCAAGTTCCCACACTGGAATATGAATTAGAAATGTTTCACCAACATCGATTTTATCTTCCCTTGACTCAATCTTGTCAACTTCTGAAAGAACCAATTGGGTTTGTCGATCAATGGCTATCTGTTTGGCAGTTTCTTTGGCTTGTTCCATAGTCATATTACTGTGCAACACCTTGCCATCAAACTCTTCAGCATGAGCATGGCTAAAGTATTCCTTTGACCGCGTTGGAATTGGAAAACCTCGAATATCAGGATCAATGTCCTTCACAGCTGCGATATTAATCTCATGTCTTCGCGTGAATTGACCAGATTCTGGTTTCCAGAAGTACTCGATTTGTTTGTAGGCACCTCTCCGCTGAGGCCACTCATTATGAAAGTGAGCATCCCTACCGAGTCCACGGTATGTAGTATCTGCATCAACTCTACTTATCCAAAATGGATACCATATCTGATGCGCCTGTAGAAACTTCGCTTGCACGGGAAGGTCAGCAGGAGCACCGAGCTGCTTGGACACCCAATCGAGAAGGGTTGTCTGTGATTCATATTGATCAAAGTGTACACGTATCATATAATGGTCCTTGAACTTTGTACCATCTGTCATCTGGGCAGTGCCGCAGAACGGACATACTAGTAAAAGGTCTCCAGGTCCTGTTTCAAAATCAGCATCACAAAACGCACATCTTGCCATATTATCACCCCTTCTTGGTCCGCTCAGTCATTATCAATATCCGGAACCCAAAGAATGTCATTACCATTCCTAGAATTGCAGATGCGATTCCGCCTACGATAAATAGAGTTTCATCTACGCTCATACCCATCATGAGAAGTTCTCCTCCTGCCCCAGATATAATAATGCCAATCAAGCTTACGATTGCCCAAAGGATGCGTTGGCTGCGAGAAATCGGAATCTCGCCCAGGACAACCTTGCCAGTATTACCATCAATTGCACATTTGTAGAGGTCTCCCTGAAATTTGTAACGTATCAAGGAAAACGGTGCTTGAAGGTATGTTGTACCTCTAACATTGGTTGTTGTTCTGCAATCAAAGAGTTCGGTCAGTCCACTAGCTGCTTGAGCTCTGTGTCTATCAGCTACACGCCCATGAGCTGTCTTTTCAAACTCTTCTGAACCAATCTCTGCATTCAGCATTTCTGGTTCAAGACCTTTGATTTTCTCAAAATCATAAGGAACTGAGTGACTCGGACTGACGGTTTTTAGATAATCCTCAATACCATAAAACCTAGCACCTTTCCTGGCCAACAGAGGTTCGTCGCCATCCGTGTGAATCTCATCTTGAACAGGCACGTACCCAGTTTCATAATCAGTGTACGTTTCAGTCCTCGATTTACCATCAGAATCCCTGACAGTTCTCGTTTTTTGAACCGGAACTTGGACAGTTTTGTACCCCTTGTAGTATGAATCAGCTTTTACTTTAGCTGTCCAGACAGGAACATAAATCAAGCGATTTTCTACAACTTGGGCCATTTTAACAAGAGACTTGTTCAGTCCTTTGTTCTTATCGAGAAAGTTGCGGAAACCTTCTATTCGGACTTCCTCGTCAACAGCGGGTTCCATTAGATGATCGCCAATTGCTTTTCCTTCATCAGTGGTAGTGCTACCACAATAGGTACAAGTAATAACAATGTCGTCGGGTCCGGTCTTAACATTTCCATTGCAGACAGGACACTTGAATATGTCCACTGCTTCTGTTTCTGAACCCATAGTCAAACTCTCCGGAGTCTGTATCTGAAGGAAAAATCACTATGTAGGCATTTAAGACTTCGTCAGAGGTGCAAGTGGGAGTAAAACCTTCATCATTGTGGTTTATTTTTCGACGTATAGGTAAAGGACTCAAGAAACCCAACTAAATTGAATTGAGAGTGAACGATAATTGGAGCAATTAGACTCCCAGTAGTCGCTAGAGCAACGCCAGATATAATACCTAGAATAAAAGAAGATCCTATAAGAACGACAGGATTCATACCCATTCTTTTAGCTGGCATTGCATGAACAACTGCAAAAACAATGGCGGAAACTATCGATCCACCTGTCAGCGACAAGTTACCAAATTCGATTTCTAGTAGAAGTGTATTATCAAGAATTCCCTGCAGAAAGCCTCTAAACAGTACTTCTTCTGAAATGCTTGCCAGTACGACAATCAGAACGAAGAACAGGACTCGACTCCTAGGATCTGGTGGTGGTTTCATCTCAGGGGGAGATGGAGATAGAATCTCAGCCATTCCAACAGTAAAGATTGCAATAAATCCACCAACTAAAATGAGCCAAGATAGTTCCCACAAATCCATCCATTGAAAACCCCACTGATGGATATTTCCCTGACTCAGAACGTATATGATCAGCAGAGACAGAACAAGGATTATTGGGCCGATGATGATATTCGAAATCCAAGAGTGTTTTTCCAGAGCACTGCCTATTGATTTTACTTTCTTTGAAGTTATCATCAACAGGGAGAAAGCAATGAAATAAGTAACGAGTGCAATTCCAACACCAATCAACAGAGCGACTATCCACTCAAACACCTGTTCACCCCACTTACTGATACTGATTCAAACTTATGAGAACTACCTGATAACTGATCTCTCAACAGCGAATCTCATCTCTTAGTCTATCAGCTGAGAACTCGTGAACGCGGTCCTTGACCTCTTCGCGAGCAGCCTGATGCTTCTCAAGAAATTCCATCATCATCGGGGCGAGAATTTGCTTACACTCACCACAGAGAATCGCTCCACCTCGACACTTCTTCTCGATATCAGCAAGGTCTTTGTCGTCTGGCATGAAGATAAAATTGTAGTATTTGAAAACACTACACACGTCAGGGTTCGCACCAAGCTTCCTCTGTTCTTCCACTGTGGTTCGACCACCTGTGAAAGCGGCCATGACCTTCTTTTTAGCCATCTTTGGTGTGTCAGTTGTAAAGACAGCAGACATAGGCTCGGATGACGACATCTTGCCACCCTCTTTCAGACCTGGGACAAACGAACATTGGATGGCGGCGGGTTTGTAGTAGCCAAGTCGCTCAGCGATATCGCGAGTTACACGCCAGAACGGGTCCTGATCTATTGCAGAAGGAATGATGCAAGGAGTATTCTTCCCATGAATCCATGAATGTAGGAATGCAGGCACTGCTTGAATTGCAGGATGCCAAGAAGAGCCAATGTTGGTACTATTGTCAAATCCAAACACAGCCTTCACAGTGGAGAAGGTCACTTTTCTTGCCACTTCGACTGCAATCTCATAGAGTAGGTCGATGTGCTCAATATCCTGGATGATGTAGGTGTTCTCAGGTTCGAACCCAAGGGCAAGTAGATCCAACGTGTTATCATAAGTGAATTTCTTAACATCATCTAAACTGAGATGAGGTTCAAAGAAATACTTCTCATCATTTGTCATTTGGAAGTAAAGGGTTGTGTCAAATTTATCCTGCATCCATTTGGTGAAGATCCATGGAACAAGATGTCCGATGTGAGTAATGCCACTAGGACCTCTACCTGTGTAAAGCACAAACTTGTTTCCTTTCTCATACTCATCAAGGATCCAACCAAGATCTCTGTGCGAAAAAAACAAGTTACGTTCAAGTAAGACATGTTTTTCTTTTGTTACCTTGTAGATACGCTCTCTTAGCTCCTTTGTGATTCGCTCGGTTCCGAACAACTCAATGAGACGGTCGTAGTCGACAATACCTTCTACTTTCCAAGGAGTCACAACGAAGTCATCTTTGTCTTCACCCATTTAGATGTACATCCGTTCAATTGTCTGGAGAGTTCTGAATACGTGTTCTAATTAAGGGTGGTGGTGGATGGTATCAACAGTGGTGGTTATATTGGAGAAGTCTAATCACACGAAATAGGGAAAGTTTAATGCCACCAAAAAGGAGACACTTCAAGAAAGGCCATCAAAATAGAATATTGCGGGTTATAGAGCCCTTCAATAATTTTATCCAGTTTGAGGCTTCCGGTGGTGTCATCCTTCTAATTTGCGTAGTTGTTGCACTCATTATATCAAACTCCTTCATAGGATTGCATTTCCTTTCACTCTGGGAAACAAACATTGGCATCAATATTGGGACTTATAGTTTGACAAAACCACTAGTATTTTGGATAAACGATCTTCTCATGGCATTTTTCTTCTTTCTCATTGGACTTGAGATTAAACGTGAAGTGCTAATTGGTGAACTAAGTAAACCTAAGGCGGCTTTTGCTCCAATAATTGCAGCTGCAGGGGGTATACTTGTACCAGGGCTTCTGTTTCTTGCGCTCAATCCACCAGGTAGTCTGGGAGCTAGTGCATGGGCAATTCCAATTGCTACAGATATTGCGATTGCACTTGGACTTCTTTCCATCTTTGGTCCGAAGGTTCCAGTTTCACTGAAAATCTTTCTAGCAACCCTAGCTATAACAGATGATATTGGTGGCGTTCTCATAATTGCTTTGTTCTACACAAGTGAAATCTTCTTAATTCCGCTCTTTGTAGGATTGGCTTTACTAGGTTTAATGACAATCATGAATCGAATTGGAATTAGGCAACTTCTCATATATGCAGTACTTGGAATTCTTGTTTGGCTGCAATTCCTGATTTCAGGTGTTCATCCAACTGTCGCAGGGATTCTTATTGCATTAACAATACCTGCCACTACCAAGATTGATTATTCCGAGTTCATCATTATCAGTTCAAGCTTAGTAAAGAGAATTCAAGATTCAGCAGCAAACGGAATTGAAAACATAGACTCCAAGGACTTTCAAGAGTCCTCCGAAACTCTACGACTAGCTTGCAGAGATGTGGAAACACCACTTCAACTCGCTGAGCATGCTTTGACCAAATGGGTAGCATTCGTTATCATACCATTTTTCGCACTAGCGAATTCAGGAATTATTTTGTTCAACATATCTCTTATTGAATTCCTTGACCCAATTACATTGGGGATTATCATTGGCTTAACAATTGGAAAACCAGTGGGGATATTATTGTTCACTTGGATTCCGATAAAACTTGGAGTTCTAGGATTACCTGAAGGTGTGAATTGGGAAATTATGATAGGTACAGGATTCTTAGCGGGTATCGGTTTTACTATATCCACATTTATTGCCTCACTATCGCTATCAGGGAGTTTGCTCGCCGCTGCAAAAGGAGCGATTCTCCTCGCCTCATTTATTTCAGGTGTTATTGGAGTCCTAATCCTTCGAAGAGCACTGGAAAAGATGAACATTGTTTCAATGCCATATCCCCCGAGTGATTTGGGACAACCCAACATAATCAGAAGTGAGTCTCATACAGAAATAAAATGAATCTTGATTCGTATCAAAAAAGAGTTAGGCTAAAAAGGAGCGTATCCAAGTCCAATTAGAACATGCTATTACATTCTGAGGTGTCAAAGAATGCGTATTGATGATTATGAATTCGAGGAAGAAAGAACTCTTGTTGGGTTAGCTGATTTACTCGAAAGAATTGCATCCGAAATTCGGGATGGTGAGAAGCTTGAACTACCTATGCCTAGTCTAAAGGAAGGGTTCATTCAACTCCCATTAGGAGAACCAGTAGAAACGGGGATTGAAGTTAATCTTCGGAAAAGCTTCATTCATTTCAATCTCAGCATGTCATGGAAGATATCTGACAGAAAGGAGTGAGAGAATATGAGTAGAAACCCGTTAGATAAAATCGAAGTTCTTACATTCCTATGTAAAATTCTTGAAGAACAATCAAAGATAGTTGAGATTTTAGAAAACCGTCTTTGTGGAGATTGTGATCAGGAGGAAATCCCATGGGATACACTCAGAGAAACGGTTTCGAAGTATTTCAGGAACTTGGTCAAAATGTATAGATTTTCAGAGAACCTCCCTAGAAATGATCTTGGAATTGCTACACAAGCCGCGGCATCATATATGCACAGAACCCAATCCACCCTAGCATATGTGTTGATGATGGTTGATATGGTTAGTGGAGAATCCTTTGGTGAGGTGTATATGACTTCTCTAAAGTCAATAACTAGTAAAATCAAGAATCAATATCTCGCACTCCAGAAGATGACTGGAGAATGTAGCAATAATCCTGAGGGGATGGCAGAAGGACTGCAGTCAGTTATCAGGCTTGAGCGAGAGATTGATGAGGATAACATCATTATATGTCGACAGATCACTGTTGCAACTGGTGGAGAGTCTGATTTCATATGTTATATGATGAGAAAAATCGTGAGGGAACTTGAAAAAATATCTGATTACCTGAAGGTGTATGCTGAAATCCTTGCGGAGATTTGATCCTCTTGCTCCTACAAAATGGTGCTGAGAGTCTAGAACCTAACGTACTGCTCGTTGTTGCGGCTCTTTTGATTCTAGGCGTTGCACTAGCAAAGGTTGCAGAAAGATATCGAATTCCACATCCAATACCGTTAGTCGTTGCTGGTATCATTATTGGTCAGGTACTTCTTAATATTCAGGGACCTGGGGAGGAGCTAATACAAATTGCTGGATTCGACTTTATAGCTCAGTTGACACTAGCATGTGTTCTATTCTATGCAGGCTTGAATATGAATCTAAAGGAACTTCGGCTTTCACTTAGAAACGTGCTCTTACTTGCTACTGCTGGAGTACTAGCGACATCTTTGATAGCTGGATTTACTATTCAACTCTCAACCCAGATTGGGCTTGCCATTGCACTCCTGATAGGAGCTATCCTCTCACCCACTGATCCCGCGGCTCTTTTTGCTGTTCTTGAATCAGGTGGAGTAAGAGTAAAGCGCAAGTTGTTCTCAACCCTTGAAGGTGAAGCTGTATTCAACGATGCGACAGCGGTCATACTTGTCATCACTGTCTTCGAACCACTGGTCATCCCGGCGCTCTTCCAACCATTTGAGATGGTCATCTTAGAATTTCTTGGCAGCATGGGATTTGGTGTGTTATTGGGTTTTCTCGTAGCCCGCGTTGTAGGTTGGGCAATCTTGAGAGCAGCTGATGACACAAATGTATCTATCCTCACAGCTACAACGCCTGTACTCGCATTTGGGCTTGGAGAACTCTTCAGCGGATTAGGTGTTCATCCAGGAGCTCTCGCTGCAGTTTTTGCTGGAATCTTCATGGCGAATTTTAAACGAATGAAACTACCTCCACTTCCTCAGAGGTCCATGCGTGGAGTCATGAAGAATGTATCATTCTTGTTTGAAATATGTGTATTCATACTCTTAGGCTACACTCTCAGCGTTCCTTTGATTGCCAATCAACCTGAATCGATGACCATTGCCTTTATCGTGAATAATCCCACAATCATCATACTTGGTCTAATAACTGCTTTTCTCATTATTTTTGTAGCTAGACCTGCATCAGTTCTCCTCGTCACCTCTTTTGACCGGTCAGTGAATCTGAAGGATAGACTCTTCCTGAGCTGGGCAGGTGTAAAAGGTGTCACAAATGCGGCCCTTGCAGCTATTGCTGTTACTGCTATTGTAACTCCTCATGAAGACCCATTTAATCCAGGCACGTTCATTCTCGTTGAGAATGCTCATATCATAGGTCCGACAATTTATTCTATTGTTTCAATTATGCTATTAGTAAGTCTTACAGTCAAGGGTCTCACAACACCATACTTTGCGAAGGCTCTTGGATTAATAGAAAAAGAAGATCGAGCACGTGAAATCACTGCTCATAGAAACGCAACTCGACAGGCGCTTCTACGCCTTGTTGATTTGTACACAGAGGGGAATGTAGAACTTGAAACATACAATCGAATGAAGGCAGAACTAGAAGAAGAAATATTCACCCTTGAAGATGAACTTAGAAGGGTAGTATCTGAAAGACGCGCAAGAATTAAAGAACTCTCTATACGACAGGAACTTCTGAAAGAGAAACTAATATTCTATCAGAAAGATTTCGAATCAGGAAGATTACCTGAGGGCGCCTATCAAGACTTACGAAATGAGATTGAAGCGGATTTGGAAGAGAATCAGAATCGAATGCAAATGCATGAACGTGTGATAAAATCCGATTCTGAATAGATGATTCTGCTTTGAAGGTGTAGAGTTGTTACTTGAATGTGCAAATGTGATTAGATCCAAGCAGTCCTAATGTTTGACGTGTATATCTAGAAGGACTACACGGATGGGCTAGCCTCGTCTGTCGGCTGCATCATCTTCTGCTTTATATCAGTACGACTCACAATCAGTCTCACCAGACCATTGGCAATGAATGCTATAACAAGTAGAACAATCATAGCAGAGAATTCTATGTTTGAGAAGATAAAAACGAAAGCAGCCAAGTTAATGGTCAGGATTCCTGAGAGTATCTGTAACATCTGAATCCAGAGGGGTACACCACCAAGAAGGAAACCAAGTACAATTCGTGAAGAACCAACAAGAAGCATCGCTAATGCAGGATAATAAATCAGAATATCGGGTGAGAGCGAGAAGAAAATGAAGTCTATGAGTGATATGGCGATTGCGGCAAATCCTGTAATCAACATAAATAATCGAGCATAGATATTTGTGCGTACAACATAGATCCCCATAATTACCCATGCAATACCGATTGCAATTAGTCCCACTGAGAGAATCGCAAGCGCGTAAACATAACTAAAGGCAAGCTCCAGTATTGCCACTATACCGACCACTATTACAATCAAACCTATTACATCATCAAAAATACGAATCCACGAGGTATCGCGCCTGTCACTCATACTTAGACTGTTCGTGTCCGACGAGTTATCTCTTTCGGTTTACTCATCTAAAATCAGAGTTGAATCTTCTTATAGGTGTCAGGAATTCTGATACCAGTCTTGCCAGCGAAGACATCTCTAAGAAGTTCTACATGTTCATCAAGGTCCTTGAGCAACTTGTCTCTTGCGTGCGGTTCGATATTTGGCTCAATACCCCAGATTGTCAAGTAGTTACTGACAACACCAATCTCGATTGCGCCTTCCTCAAAATCCCGGAAGATAGTTAGTTTAACTAGGAACTCTGACTCATACATGTTCAAGATGTCGCGCACACTAATCATAATCAAATCGAGGAATCCAACCAAGTCTTCAAGCTCAGGAGAGTCCTGGAGGTTACCACGCATAGTTTCTGTCAAGGTCTGTATCTTTGAGGATGTGTGACGAAGGTTTTCAAACATGTGCATAAGCTTTGTAAACTCTCTAATCGAGGTTTCAAGTGCTGGTACAAGCTTGTCGTAAAGATTGACCAGAAGAATTCCTTTTGCATCCTCGCGAATGTTAGAAAAAGATTCAAGCTTACCTAGAGGTCCATCCAAGTGCTCAATCTGCATGATTGTATTAGTGACTGCTTGAATGGCTTTCACAGACTTCCTTTGTATATTAGCCCACTTCTCCACGAAGGTATCGAGCCCCTCCCGGAGGTCGTCAAGTGTATCTAGGTAGTGTGCCATTATATTCCAACAGTTTCTTCTTTTTATACCATATAAGACATTCTGCGGGGGCACAAATCTCAGGTATGTTCGAAATAGAACATTGGCGATTCTGCATTATAGAACATTTCACTTGTATCTACCCTTCTTCGACCTAGCACATGACGAAGAGCATTATACCTGTTGGTTGCTCAAATCAGCTTGAATATGTCCGACCGTGTGATGATTCCTTGAATACGTCCTTGAGTCAGGACAAGGACTGCTTGATAGTTTTCAAAGAGCGGAACGATGACATCCACTGAAGTATTCTCATCAACCATGAGTGTGCCGCTTGGACTCATGACAGCCTCAACAGATATCTCGTTGAGATTATGTTGTAAGTTCTGAATGATGTCCCATTCCGTGATGAGACCCACTACCTGTGTCCCTCGTAAGACAGGAAGTTGAGAATAGTTATTTTTTTGCATCAACGATACTGCTGTCGAAACTACATCTCGAGGAGCGACTGTTTTCGGGTTAACAGTCATTATCTCCGAACAAGTTTTCCCGGTCTTTCTCGTGAGCTTGTCCACTATCTTCTTCACTAGGGACAATTTTGGATCGATGGTTCCTCTCTCTAGCCTAGCAATATAAGATTGCGATACTCCTATCTCAATAGCAAGTTCTGCTTGTGTCAGACCAAACCTACGCCTCAGTTTTCTTAAGTCATCAGTCGTTAGAATCATGAATTATTATTCCTATTAGTAATATATTATGAGAAATATTATTCTCCATAAGTATTTTTTCGTGATATAACGTAATTCTTTTATACACTTACCACTGCGCCGGGTGGAAAAGACGAGTTGATTTATTATGAATTTGAAAGTCACACGCGGAGCCGGACCTTCGGTTGACAAACTCCCCGTTGAGATTGTCGAAAGAAAAGGAAAAGGTCATCCCGATACCCTTTGCGATAAAGCGGCAGAGGAACTGTCAGTTCGCTTGAGCGAATACTACATGGAGATTTTTGGTCAAGTTCAGCACCACAATGTGGACAAGGTCCTTCTCGTTGGGGGACAATCCAACTCCAGGTTTGGAGGCGGCGATGTTATTGAACCAATTTACATTTTGATGAGCGGGCGAGCTGTTGATCTTGTTGACAAAGACTACGAGCGCCAAGTACCAGTTGGAAAATTTGCAGTCCAACACACAAAAGAGTGGTTGAGTAAAGATCTCCCACATCTTGATGTTCACTCAGACGTTATCATTGATTACAAGATACGAGCAGGTAGCACCGACCTCGTTGGTAACTTCGATCTGGAGACCGGTATCCCACGAGCTAACGATACTAGCTTTGGTGTTGGCTACGCGCCTTTCTCACCTACTGAGTTGATCACTCTCGAATCAGAGCAACTCTTGAACAGCGAGAAAGTGAAGAAGCAATGGCCTCAGATAGGTGAGGATATCAAGATCATGGGGACCCGAATAGATGACAAAATCCACATGCAAGTCGCTGCAGCTATCATCTCCAGCGAAACAAAGGACAAGGATGAGTACGCAAGTGTCATGCAGGGAATCACCGATCTTGTGAAAGACCACGCGGCCAAGATCACTGATATGGAAACTGAAGTCAGTGTCAATACCGCAGACAGTCCGAAGGATAATCTATTCTACTTAACAGTAACTGGAACATCTGCAGAACACGGGGACGATGGTCAGGTAGGCAGGGGTAACCGTGCAAATGGTCTTATTACTCCATACAGACCAATGACACTCGAAGCTGCTGCTGGCAAGAACCCTGTGTCACATGTAGGCAAGACATACAATGTCGCAGCCAGAGAAATCACTGAGAGAGTCTACAAGGAACACCCAGACCTTTCCCAAGTATACTGCTATCTGGTGAGTCAGATTGGTGCACCTATCATTGAGCCAAAGGCTATCAACGTCGAGCTCTATGGAGAGTGCGACGTAGAGAAGGTGAAGGCCTCAGTAGAGTCTATCACAGAGGAAGTCATTGCCAAGCTTCCCAGAGTCTGGGAAGGTTTTGTCAAGAGACAGTACCAGCTCTGGTAAATATTTCGTAAAACAAAAACAGGTAGGGCAGTAGCAATCTGCCCTACAATGTTCTTTCTTTCACTTGTTGTCCAATCCAAGAGACTTCATGAATGCATCTGCGTTCATCTCTCGGCCAAGGAAACTTATGACCATTTCATCAGGGTCTAGACTTCCACCGGGAGCAAGAATCTTCTGACGGTATTCAGTCCCCGTCTTCGAATCCATGAATCCATTCTTCTCAAACTTGGTGAAGATATCCTCAGCATAAGCTTTGGACCAAAGGTAGCTGTAGTATCCAGCTGTATAGCCAGGGTTCGCAAAATGCCCAAAACCAGCATCCATTTTGACTTCAGCTGGCATCATGAAACCTGTAGTTTCACTGAAATGTTTTCTAAATACAGCACTTGTATCTTCAGCACCTTCAGTATGATATACTAGGTCAATCAAAGAATATGCAACCTGTCTTAGTTGGAGTACACCAACGTCAAGTAGCTTGGCATCAATCATTCGTTTGAGTAGGTCTGATGGGAGCTTCTTTTTGGGATCTCTGTAGTGACCTGACAGTTTACTCAGAACCTCTTCCTTCCAGGCCCAGTTCTCAAACATCATAGAGGGAGTTTCAATGAAATCTGGAAGTACCCCCTCTAGTCCAAATCGTGCATAGTTTGCCTGATTACTAATCATGTGCATTATATGACCGAATTCATGGAAGAATGTTTCAACATCGTTATGATTGAGTAATGATGGTGTATCATCAGTTGGTTTGTCATAGTTGGATACCATTGAACAAATTGGAAGGTATGCTTTTCCATCTTTGACGTGCCGATCCATAAAGCCGAAGACAGCGTAATGTTTGAACTTCCCATCTCGTGGATAGAGGTCTAGGTAGAACACACCTAGTGTCTGTCCATTGGTCTTATCAGTGACTTTGAACTCTTTCACATCTTCATGCCAGACGTTAGGTTCCTTAGATTCTTTGAACTCAAGATTGAGCACTGTCTGATAGACATCAAGTACTCCTTTAATTACTGAATCAATTGGGAAATACTCTTTGATTTCATTTTGATCCACATCGTATTCCTCTTTCCTTAGCATCTCATGGTAATAGAAAATATCCCAAATCTCAAAATTGGTGTCTTCAAGAGGGATGTTCAGTTCCTTTGATTTGAGTTCCTTAAGCTTCAGAATTTCCTTTTCACTCAAAGGAGTAAGTTTCTCTTTCAGGTCATTCATGAAATCGAATACTCTCTTTGGGGTTTTTGCCATCTTCCTAGAGATTACGTATTCTGCAAAATTTTGAAATCCGAGCATTTTTGCTTGTCGTTCTCTAAGGGCAAGAATATCTGAAAGGCGTTCGCTATTCTCTTTTCCACCTTTTTGATAGGAGATGATCATCATCTTCTTCCGGGTTTCAGGATTCTTTGCGTAGTTAACGACAGGAAAATAAACAGGATAGTCAAGTGGGCAGAGATACTTGTCACCATCTTTCTCTAATTTCTCATAAACTGGAGGAGGAACTCCTTCTAGCTCCTCTTCGGTGAATGGAATAGTCGTTGTAATCTCATTGAGAACTCTTTCAAATTCTGATTGGAGGACAGTGATGTTGTTGGCTATCTCGAGGAATTCTTTTCTTTTGTCATCATCAAGTGCAGCTCCTCGGTGTCTAAAATCTTTGATCGTCTTATCTAGGAGTGTCTTTTCCTCAGGGTCTAGAGAGTCTATCTCGGGCTCAAGTTGAACTATAACGTCATAGAGGTCTTTTCTTCCCCAAATTTCATTAATGAACTTACGTGCGTCTTTCTCAATTTCATCAGCCATGTCGCGTTGATCTTTATCTGTCGAAACATGTTTGATGAAGAGAAGCGGCCCAAGAAGGTCATCTGATCCCAAGACTTCTTCGAAATCCTTGAGGGTCTGAAGACTAACTTCTCCAGAGGGGGTTTTAGCAATCTCATCTAGCTTCTTCTTTGCTTTCTCAAATTCTTCATCCGCAATGGACCGCATCTTTGCAGGATTAATTTTCCAGTCCGGTTTACGGATTACGCCCTGCTCTGTCATAGTTCTCGAAGCAACCAGTAATGGTATTTAAGCAACGCCTTGTCGGCGATTGTTGAAGGCCAAAAGAAAAGGTGGACACAGTTGTAACATGTTTTTTAAGGACTCAAGTATAGTCCCAAGCAGGTCAACCCCATTAGTCATGCTCAGGGGTTGTAAACATTCAGGAGAATTAATAGCATGGGTAAAATAACTGACCCAATTGCCAAGCGAATCAGAAAGAAGGCTGCTAAGGATATCAAGGGAGGCTTCTTTGGCAAGATCACTCACTACATCCCCGGCTGGCACGGGTATCAAGAGAAAGAAGAAAGACGCGCCGCTGACAAGGTTCTTCGAGAGTTCATGGCTGACCAGCTTCGGCTAGTCAAGCAGGACCTTGAGAAGCTACAGATGATGGCTGTAGATTACAATCTCACAAAGACGTGGGAAACATTCGACAGGATGCTCGCACTAACTGACAAGATTGAATCAGCCATCAGGTATGCGGACTACGGATATGCCGCATGGGGTTCAAAGGAGAAGATCAATGAAAAAGAACTCGACCAAGTCTACGAGTTTGACGCAGTTCTTATCGACGATATTGGTGCAATCAATGACGTCGTGGAGGAATTCCAGGACCAAATGAACCAAGGTAAGTTTGACGAGGCTTGGAACCACACTTATCGTCTATGGACAATCATGCAACGCCTCGAGGAGAAATGGAATCAACGAGAGGGCTACATGAAAGGCTACCAAGAATAGTCTATTGATTTTATTCCGGAGCAGTGGCTCCGGAATTCAACTTCTTTTTTTTATCCGCTGGATGAAACTTGAAAGAAACCAGTCAGATTAAGACGTCTTCAATTGTGTTTTTTTCGAATTGAAGGTAAAATGATTAGATGATAAAACCAATCGCCATCCTCAACTAAATATCATGGGAATTCATTGATATATTACAATTTACTTGAAATGTATCAAGCATAAATTGCATCGCTTCAAGCATCTGTCGAGACATTTAGAAGGAAGGTACAGCACTTGAAATATACCCGGCTCCTAAAACAAGCCGCTAGACTCATCGGAATTATCGTTTTCATTTACATTTTGATGGGAATTGATATTCAAAGCTTGCTGACTACCATCTTTGAAATCCCTCCCTTTCCGACACTCATACTATTTCTGTCTGTGATACCAATTACTGTATTAAGAGGTGCAAGATGGAAAGTCATAGCTGAGGGGTTGGATTTGAAGTTGAATACAAAGGAGGCTACTGAGGGGATATGCTTGGCTCAATTAGCTAATCTTGTTATTCCGGGAAGTTTCGGTGATCTGATTAGAGTCCCGTATATGAAGCACAGAGGCAATCTAGTTGATAGGTCTATAATCAGTATCCTATTAGATGCAATAATTGGATCAGTTGTCCCCTTCACCATCGGGATACTTACAATCGCACTAATCCTTGAGGTGAATATTACAATCGAAGCTTTTCTTCTAGCAGGAATTTGGATTTTAGGAGGTTACACTTTTTATCGCATCCTAAGGGCTACGCTTTGGACTAGATTCATGCAAGCTCGACTCAATCGTTTGATGAAAGAAGGAATTAGGGGGAGGTCGTTCTTTACCCTACCTTCAATGCTTACAGAAATTGGGGGTAGAAGATTAGCGATAAGTATGCTACTGGCTTCGTTGCTTTTCGTATTCTATATCGCGCAAGCGTATGTTCTAGCTCTCGCACTAGGAATGGCAATTGATTGGATTTACCTAACATTTACTTTGGGTTTGACCATATTGATGACAGCAATACCTGTGACCATTCAAGGTCTCGGCATTAGAGAAGGGGTACTGTTATTCATGTTTACTCGATTGTATATTGACCCGGTACTTATCGTTTCGTTCTCGCTCATTCTGATGGCAATCAACCTGACTCCAGCGATTGTAGGATTTGCGATATGGATCAAGAATCCCTTTGTGGATATCACCAACCAGGAGATTCTGAATGCAGATGTGAGAGAACCACCGACTCTTAGCTAACTTTGAAAGAAGATATGAAACGTTGAGAATGAAACAAGAATCATTTGCTTCCAATTGACTATATAGCAAAATCTATCTTCGTAGGTAGAAAGACCCTCTTGAGAATGGAATAATGCAAGGAGCATTTCTAACAATCACTATTAGCATTGAGTTCTTTCTACTAATAGGGTATTTATTCTACTTAATTTTTCGGACCTATCCTGCGGAAGAAGATAGGGTTTCGATGTTGTCATGGTTGACTGGTATTATTGGTTTAATCACTCTAGGGTTAATCGGTTCTGTTGCATTGGTGGCAACAAGGATGACAAACACGGATCTAGTCATCGCAATAGCATTTCTTTCCGTAGACGCTGTGGGGTTGTATCTTCTTGTGGATGACATTAGAAGAATATCACACAAGTTAGAAAGAACACAGCCTTCTTCTCCATAATTCTATTCATTAACATGGCAAATATGATTGTTGAATTGAATTATCTCAGGTCATCCCATCGTATTTTTCGAACCACCCTGGATGCTGTGAAATAAGTTCATCAACATTCATCACTGTAACCTTGAAGTCGGGAGACTCTATAACTTCTAGCATCACAGTTTTTGCAGCCCTTTCATTTCGTTCTTTGCCAAGAAGATGTTCAACGTGCGCGATTTTCCTCTCTTCAGTCATAAACTCAAGGGGATCATCAATTAGTTCGAGAATGTCCCAAAACTCTTCTAAAAGAAAGAATACGAGCTTTCGTTTATAGAATGGAGCTGCTATCTGATTCAATGTGGTTTCGAGTAGTGCACGGTCCCAGTTCATGGTCAATCTGTCGATGATGTCAAAGAGAGTTTTCATTGTACCACCGGGTTACATGAAGGGTGAACAACTACTACCTTTGAATATTGCGAGGGGCAAGAAGTGTCGAGGTGTTATTCAAAACCCAGGTCTCTGAGGGCGCGATGAATCAATTGCATACTCAATAGACGGCCACACCCGTTGCATGTGAAGGTGTCAGGACCATGCCACTTGACACTGATTTTGAAGTCAAGTACATTCCCGCAAGTTAGGCACTTTATCTGTTCGCTCTGAGCTGAAGAAAGGAACTTTGCTGTGATTGATTCGAAAATTGAAGGAGATATTCTTGGTATATCTTTCTCAATTTCCTTAGTGCGTCGGTCTCTGATTGATTCCATTCTAACTCACCAGCTTGGTGTTTAAAGCTCTGGAAGAGTTTCTATAAGACCTAGCAATACATCCAACCAAGAGATTGTGCGAAAAGAAAGAGATAGGAAAAGGAGGAATTCCTCCCTTTCCAATGCTATAGGAAATTATTACTCAAACTTCTTTGCAATCTTGCTCATCCCATAAATGAATAGGATGATCAAGAGGATTGCTCCAAGGTTCGAGTTACCTAGTGCATATAATCCTGCAAAGAAATCAATAGATCCAGAGGCGAAAGGAAGTGTTGCGCCCCAGGGATTTGTTGGACCCAAGAGTCCCGCTATGTAGGATGTCCCATTGAATACTATGCCAAGCAGGAATACGAGAACCATTAGCATGTAGAAAATCTTTGCTAAGTCACCAAAGAATGCCCCAATCTTATCACCCATGTACATCTTAAAGATGTTGAAAAGACCGTACATCATAAGGGTGACTGCAAACGCGACCATTATACCACCACCCATGTAAATGAACTGAGGCATAATGTGGTTGGCGCTCATATCTCCTATCATCGCATCCATGTTAAAGTTGGCATAGAAGGCAACGGCGAGAACGAGAAACAGACCTTTCAGGAAATGGAATAAATTCTTTATTAGATCCCAATTCCCAACTCTGTTTTCAATGAATGGTGGGATGAAGTAAAGAACACCAGTAAAGAGTACCAATACCGCAGCTATAAGGTTTGCACCAGGTATTGCCATCCATATTATTGAATTAAGAATCAGAGATAGACCTAGACACATCCAGGCTGAATTCTCTTTTCCTATAGCATAGTACATCGGGAACAAAAGCCCGATTACTAGAGTAAAGTAGTAAATCCATGTCAGCCCC